>JABHGC010000300.1 GCA_018672285.1 Methylococcales bacterium | reverse complement strand
ATTCAGGTGTTTATAGGTCATATTGGCCTCTGTAATGTGTTTGGTAGCTTATTACTTTACACCTGAGTCTTACTTTACTCTATAGGTGTTTTTATTTAGCTACGACCAGAGGTCATGCACTTATCATACGAATTCAGGAATGCCTATTAAAACGATTATTACTAAAGGCCGAGTACCGGTCAAAATTTACACAGATGATATTGACTCTGGTGCTTATGACCAGCTTACTAATATCTCTCAATTACCTATTATTACGCCTCATATTGCGGCAATGCCGGATGTTCACCAAGGTATCGGTGCGACGGTAGGTTCGGTTATTCCCACAAAAAATGCCATTATACCGGCTGCTGTTGGCGTGGATATTGGCTGCGGGATGAATGCGGTGCGCTTGTCTTTAAATGCAGATAAATTGCCGGATTCCTTAAAGCAGGTACGTTTAGCCATTGAGGCGGCAGTACCCGTGGGTTTTAACATGCACAAAGAGGATGTGGTGAAACGCTCAACCATCAATACTCTCATGTTAGGGCTGGAGCCTATCTATGAGCGTCACCCAGCATTGCTTAAAATGCAGAGAAAGCCTTTTATTAAATGGGTGAGGCAATTAGGAACCCTAGGGGGTGGGAACCACTTCATTGAGATTTGTTTGGATGAAAATCAAGATGTTTGGATCATGCTGCACTCAGGGAGCCGAGGTATTGGTAACAATATTGGCCAATATTTTATAAACCTTGCAAAAAAAGATATGGGGCGTCATTTAGCGCAGTTGCCGCATAAAGATCTTGCCTACTTTACTCAAGGTGCTGAGCACTTTGAAGACTATGTGGCTGCAGTGCATTGGGCGCAAGATTACGCGATGATTAATCGCAGAGAAATGATGACATTGGTTTTAACGGTGCTTAAAAAAGTGTTTCCACATTTTAGTATCACCAAAGAGGCCATTAACTGTCATCACAATTATGTGTCGATTGAATCGCACTTTGGGCAGCAGTTATACATTACTCGCAAAGGGGCGATTCGTGCAGGTGAAGGTGAGCTTGGCATCATTCCTGGGAGTATGGGGGCCAAATCTTTTATTGTGAAAGGTAAGGGCAATCCTAATGCTTTTTGTTCTTGTTCTCATGGTGCAGGAAGGCAAATGAGTCGGACTGCCGCGAAGAAGCGGTTTAACAAAAATGACCTTGCTTTGCAGACCAGTGGTGTTGAATGTCGAAAGGACAAAGGGGTGGTAGATGAAATCCCTGGTGCTTATAAAGACATCGATAAGGTGATGGAGAACCAGTCTGATTTAGTGGATGTGGTACATACCTTAAAACAAGTGGTTTGTGTTAAAGGGTAGCGTTAAGGTCACAACACAAGATGGATACATCTTGTGTTGTGAATTTTGATGGTGATTTAGGCTTTTAAAATGAGTTGGTTTTCACTAAACCGGTCAATCCTGACAATGTCATAGCCTTGCTTGTCATCATAGTAAACGCCGAGGTTCCCAGTGAAGCGAACGAGTTTTGCATCGGTTCTATGATCTAGCTTCCATAGGCCATCATTACGAGGAATGACTTGGTAAGCAGATTGGCCGCGACGGACTAATGTTTCAAAAAGTGAATGAAGTTCTAGCATATTGAATTCCTCCCTGGATATCTCAATAATGTGATGGTGAAGATTATACTTAAAGAATATTAACGATTCCTGAATCTATGTGAGATCTTGCCGGAAAAATGTGATTTAATCCAATAATTGTCATATTTGGTTAATGCTATTTAACGGTGCCAGGGTTGGCTGCCATGAGTTTTCTGGCAATGATGAATGGCGTGAGCTCGGCTGTTAGCACTTCCTTGTCTTGGTAATAAAACAGGTGTCCTCGCTCTTCTAGGCTGTATTTTTGTCCTGTGAGCAGTAAAGGCAGTGCTTCTGCTGTCATGTTCCAGGTGATAATGCAGTGATCAACTGTCGTAGTATAAACCTGTGTGGATGTATCTTGCTTACCCTTAAGGTATGCCTCAACTAGCTTTAACCGGAACGAGCGTGACCGGTTTTTTAGGCGTGTTGATGGCAAACAAGTAAACTGGTCTTCAGTATAAAGTGGGACTAAGCGTTGCAGTGACCCTGTCACAGCGGTTGGGTGTGCATCTTTGATGAGGGTCAGGTCAATATACGGGGTGATCGTCTCTGGATACACTTTTTCGTCGTAGCATAGTGCATAGGGTGTTGCTTGCTCAAAAAAGGGCAGCCCTGGGCATCGGGTTGTTGGTTTCTTGTGCCAGTGTTGTTCACATTTTTCACAAAAAAACTGAGAAGGCGCTTGTTCTAGCTGGTGTGGTTGCGCGGGGTTATTTGAACAGTTGCTAGATGGGGGGTTGGCCCACTGTTTTTTACAGCTTGAGCATGTCCAGGAAAAACCGGTGTCTTGTAGGCTGTGGCCGTTATGCTTGTAGCGCTTCATAAGCTGAGACTCGCGGAGAGTTCCGTTAGGCTGCTGACGTCCCAGTTTGGTTTGTGAAAACCTGCAGGGTAAGGCGTTCCTGGGGAAAATCGTCCTGTTCGCACGAGTGCGGTTTGCATGCCTAACACTGCTGCACCTTGTATATCTGTATCGGGTCTGTCACCAATCATCAGGCATTCTTCAGGCTTCAGGCCTAAATCTTGTAATGCCATTTCATATAATAGTGGCTCTGGTTTGCCAATAATGGTGGCTTGAACTTGGGTCGCTGCAATAAAAGGTGCGATTAAAGCCCCACCTCCCGGTAAAATCTGATGTTTACCGTCTTTCATGCTGTCAACGGTGAGGTCTGGGTTGGTGCCAACCAGTTTAGCGCCTTTGTTTAGGATCAGTTCAATGCCAATACTCAGTTGTTCATAATCCAAACCTGGGCCTTCTCCAACAACAACAAAATCTGCCTGCTCTGCGTTGAACGTGCCTGCGTGATTAAGCTCATCGTGTAAGCCTTGTGCACCGATAGCAAAGTATTGAAAATTGGGTTTTTGTTGTTGTAGCCAAAGGCAGGTTGCCATTGCGGAGGTAATGATTTGCGTGTGCTGAATGCCAGTGAAGCCCATGAGAGAAAGACGCTCAGTAATTACTTTAGGCGGGTGTATTGGGTTGTTGGTGATAAACCGGGTCGGCGTGTCTTGAATACGTTGGATAAATGCAGGCGCATCTTTTAGTGCATGCATGCCATGATAAAGCACGCCATCCATATCCAGCAGGTAACCTTTGATTGAGGGTGAGTGTTTGGGCGCATTCATAGAAGCTCTTTAAGATACAAGGATGAGATAGGGTGAATCTTATCACTATTTAGGCGTCGCTTTATAACGATTATGCTGTCGTATTTAAAAGGCCATTAGTGTGGGTGAGTAATAAAGATTCATACTCAGATGAGCTGCAACGCCCATTTTATGGTAGTTATAATCCAAGCTAAAAAATAAAGTATCATACTGAATGGGTAGTTCATCACCTAGTCTTGCAAAATTCGAGAAATAAAGTTGTAGACTAAATAGTGAAGAGTAGAATTGCTCTGAAAGTGTGTGTTCGATGTACTTATCTCGACCGATTTTAATTGCAACGAAGCGGTCAGATTAAAGGTTGGAAAATTCAAAAACTGCAAGCGATTTTTGGTCACTCAGTTTGGTTTTCCATTCGGCTCGTTTATAGCCAGGCTGTGTGAAAACTCAAAATATCCTAAAAATGGAAGAATCCATATCATTATCTGGGCTGAGTGAGCTTACTAGATTGGGTTAAGATTAAAACAACCAACTTTTCAGGTGCTTAAAAATTTACAGCCGAAATTCAGCCTTCAGGGTAGTCTATGTCGAGCAATTTTAGGTTAAAAATACTGGCTTATGCCTGTATTGCCTTAATAAGCTGTTTTGAACCTATCATATTCATCACTCTCGTCAAATTATAAGCAAGAACATGCAAACTCATTTCGGCGCTTACACAGGAAAGCCTCTTCATTAGAAAGTGGGTTGAGCCCATCCACATTTTAATTGTACCAAAAGGGTGTTCTACTGTTGACTTTCTAATTGCCATTACTTCAGGTTTCTCGTCTAACCTAGTAGCCATTACCTCTAGTGCTGGCTCGTACTCTGTTCGAGTAATACGGCGGTTAACACCTGTTGTGCAATCACTTTTTATCAAGCAACGAACACAGGCCGAGGACCAGTATTTTTTTACTGAAAGACCTTTCTCAGTCGTGGTGTAACGGTAAATTGCTTTTTCTCCAGCGGGACAAATATATAGATCTTCATTAGGTACATAAATAAAGTCGCGTTTTCCATATAGACCTGTTGCTTGGCTGCCAGAGGTTTGAGGCCGACAGACATAAGCTGAAATTCCTGCATCATCACATGACTGTATTTCTTTGCCCTTATAATAACCTCTATCTGCTACGACAGACAATTTGTCAACATGCATTGCTTCTTTGCTCATCCTAGATATTTTTGATAGTTGTGAGCGGTCTGACCCATTATTTGTAACATCGTGAGCAACAATAAGGTGGTGTTTCGTATCAACGGCCGATTGGACATTGTAACCAATAAGTCCTTTTATCGTTCCATTGGATTGCATAGATCGTGCATCGGGGTCCGTCTGCGTATTCCGGCGCATCATGAACACCCATTCCGATCGAAGGTGAACACTGATTCCGATTCATGATGAACACCTATTCCGACGGAAGATGAACACTT
>JABHGC010000100.1 GCA_018672285.1 Methylococcales bacterium | reverse complement strand
TCAACAGAGCTTGTTGTAATTACAAAGGTGGGTAAGTCAGATTGATTTCGGAATAGATAGTCTTGAACCGGCTTTAATACGCTACTGTCGTGTAATCTTCGTGTGAAGTACACATTAAATGGTCGCTGTCCTACTCTCTGCTTACCTAAAAGCCACAAGTTTTGTTCAATGCATTCCTTAGGTACAGGTAGTTCGGACAGTGATAGCCCAATGGCCATGTTAATTTGCTGTAGTAGCCATTCAAAGCTTAATGTGTGGCAAGCAAGCGATTCTGCCGGAACATCAACATAGCCGGCCTCTTGGCAGTAACCGCTATATTTTCCATTACCATCAGACTCAACCGACAAATCATGAGTCTCAAAGCAATCAGGGCACATAACGATACCGAGTGGTTTGCCTGGTTTTAAGGCTTTCATTTGAATTAGGCGACCTGTGATATCCTCCATACCTGACATGTCCACAATTTGCTGAGTAATGGACGGGTCCTTATTCTCACATAATTGTCTTAGTAGATTATCAGGCATATTAAGCTGCCTCGCTTTGTAGGTGCCATTTACTGAGATATTTCTCAATTAGGACTCGATCATTATCAGCAAAGTTTTTCAAATTTGATGAGCAGGCAGAGAGTTCACAATGCAGTGTCTTGCCTTTTTTACGGTTGCCTTTAGGGTGAAAGTGAAAAGAAATCATCGCGCCTGAAACTTTAAAACCGAGCTTGATTGGGTTGCTATCACCAAACCAGTCCTTGCAGTCTGACTTTGCATTGTTGTCGCACAGTTGACTAGAGGCTTGAATAATAAGGTGGCTGCCAGATTTATTCGGCGGTAATAGCTTTAACTTTCTAAGCCGAATCATGGCCAAATTATCTGAAGCCTCAGGTGCCCAGTTGATACCATTCACAAGCTTATTTAAATTAAAGTGATTCGGATTGAGTTGGTCAAGGTCGGTATCAATTTTTAATAGGTGGCGTGCAAACATCGTTCTTAAGGCTTCATGTACTGCCTTGCCACCCTTGGCTACGGTTTCCACGATGCCCTCGGGTCGGTAGACCAGAACAAACTCAATCGCAGGGCGGGAAGCTCTGCGCTTTAATCCTTGCTCACTAAACTCAATCACATTATTGGGTAGTGCTTCAGTATATAAAGTAACTTGAGTGCTGTTGTCTGAATGCCGTTTGACGATGTCGGTTGAACAGTGACGTCCTGAGCCATCTCTTTTTTGAAAGAACGTGCAGGCTGCTTTTTCAAATGCGTCGATATCGGCAGGGTGTTCGCTAACGCAAAGATTAGGTGCAGCATGATATTGAGATGCAAATTGACCTTCGGCACGGTAATCAAAATAACGGATTTCTTCTGCTGCTTTGAAGCACTCTGGCTCCACTACAAACGCCCACAAGGCGCGGTGTAAATTGTTATCGAGTGATTGAAATATCAAAATTAGATTCTGACCGTTAGCACTCGCATTAATGAGTGCCTTAATGCCCTTGTCATCAGCGAGCACGTCGATTCGTTGGAAGTCACTTAATATAGATGTGCTGTGCGTTATAGGTAATTGATGGATGGCGTCAGCTAATTCAATGGCTACCTTACGATCAGGCTGGCTCCAATCAATAGAGAGTGCATAAGACTGGGCATTAAAATAAGCCTGAAGCGGTTGTTTGGGTGTTTGTCGTAGAAATTGACGATAGTTAAATGACATAAAAAATCCTTACTAGAGAGCCGGAGGGCGAATGTATTTCATTAATATAAATAAATCTTTACTTTTATCGGTGGTTAATCATGTGTTCTGTATAATTAATGTTCAAGTATTATACGATACAGAAACAAAAAGAGAACCAAAAAGATTTTTTAACGGATATAAGTAAATTTAAATTGTCTTATGTGCGAGTTATTGTTATAAAGTGATTAAATATTACTTTATATATGGACGATAAGTGATGACAATTGCAGAGCGTATTAAACACATCAGGACTCACCATAACCTAACGCAGCGTGAGGTTGCCGAGATGGCCAATGTGAGCACACCTGCTGTCAGT
>JABHGC010000280.1 GCA_018672285.1 Methylococcales bacterium | reverse complement strand
TTTACTGCTGAAGAAACGATTAAAAATGTCCTATTAGATGATCCATTGTTAATTAAAGATGTGATTCGTGAAACCCACTGGCCTACAGTAGATCTTATCCCTGCTCATGAAGAAATGGAAGATACGGATTACAGCTTACCAGACCCTAAAAAAAGCAATACCAAAAAATTGGGTCCTGCGGTATACCGGTTGAAATTGGCACTAGAATTTGTCAAACAAGACTATGACATTATTTTGTGTGATTGCGGGCCAAACCAAGGGCCGATGACGCTCAATGCCCTACTGGCGTCAGACCATTTGTTACTACCTATTTTGCCTGATTTAAATACCTTCACTTCGTCGATGACCTATTTGAATAGAATGAAGTCTTTATTCACGGATGTAGAAGAAAATATTCAATCCATTAATTTTTTCATTAATAATCATAATGGTAACAAGCAAGCTGTGGCCGCTGAAGCGTTTTTACGGGAACAGTTTGATGGCATTATTTTAGATAGCACCATACCAACCTCTGAGGGGTTTATTACCGCCGGTAACAATTTATCTTCTGTGTATGAGTTGCGCGGTAAGAATAAAAATACGGCGGTTAAAAACTCGATGAACTATACCAAAAAATTGTGTGATGAAATTATGACTTATGTGCAACATGGCTGGGAGAACCAATAATGTCATTTTTTACGGATATGAAAGCGGAAGCAACAAGCACCAACATTCCTGAGTTAGTAGAAGCTGTTGTTGATGAGCCATTGGCCGAATTTGATATGCTGGCCATAAAGCGCATACGTCGTAGCCCTTTTCAGTATCGAACGCATATTGATGACCATTACATTGAAGAAATGGCCAAATCCTGTTTACAAGTGGATCCTACCACTAAAGAACAAATGGGTATTGTACAACCGATTATTGTTCGGCGTGATGGTAACGATTTTGAATTAATATCGGGAGAATGTCGTTGGTTAGCGGCTCAAAAAGCAGGTTTAAGTCATATCCCTGCTCGGATTACAGAATATAGTGATACCCAGTCATTGCTTGCCGGTGTGATTGAAAATTTTCACAGGCAAAATCCGCCTGCCATTGACCAAGCGAATGTTGCTCAGAAATTACAACAACAACTACGCCTACCTAACATGAAAATTGCCATGTTGTTGAACTTGGGTAAAAGCAAATCTGTGGTAAGTAACTTATTGAAGTTGTTAAAATTACCTAACCCTGTTCAGCAGCTTTTAAATGAAAACCCTGCCCTCTTTCCAAAAACGCATGCTCAAATTTTGTTGGAGTTTAAGCTAACTGAAGCTGAGATGATTACATTGGCAAATCAAGTGATTGAAAATGGCTGGTCTAGTCGAGAATTGCATCGTCGTTGTACAGCACTTACCGCAACAGATGAGAAAGAGGCGCCAGCGGCAAACCCGGTGAGCTTATGGGCTAAAAAAGATCAGAAAATCTTAGCGAAATACAGTGAACAAACGAGTTTGAAAGTGAGTGTAAAACAGAATGGTGAAAAAACCGCCGTGACATTACACTGCGCGAATAAAGAGGAATTGAAAGTCTTGTTGAAGAGTTTTAATGAAATGGCTTAGCTGTAAAACTTAGCCGTTAATCAAATGACCGAGGTGAGATTCATTCACCTCGGTCACACGACACTTTACCAAATATACTTAAAATACTGAGTATCATCTTCGGCACAATCCACCAAAAACATCGCACTGCCTTTTGTACTCATAAAGGCTTCAATGCACTGATTGTTTAGTCCTAATTGCACAACGTCGTTATCACCAATTGATTTTAACAAATGCTTGGAGTAGCGATCGCATGCAATGAGTACCGGTTTCTCAGTCGACGAGTTAGCACTTAAGCACTTATCGGTAGAAACACTCATCCAGCCATTGTTGTAAAAATCAACCCAGTGAGTTGATTTATCCGTTTTTTTGCAAACCATATCCAAGATAACTTGGCCTTGTTCAACGGCGAGGCAACCTTGAGTATCTTGATGAGTGAGCTGGCCTCCATCTGCAAGCGCACAAAAAGAGACGCTCATGAGTATTAAGTACGAGACAATAGCCTTCATTATATTCATCACTCTGTTTCCTGTTAGGTGTGGTTACTTGAGTTTATAGGTAGGGTTCTTATTCAAAGTAGGCTAAGTATTTTTTCTTATATACGCTTTCACACTGATACAATGTTTTTAAGCTTGTTTTTAAGTAGGGCTGCACCAGTTTACAGGCTTGGCGAAAAGACGATCTAAAGTCTTCTTGGTTCACCACTAATGAAGTGGCGGGTTGCTTTAAGCGAAATTCAGGGTATCCGCTTTTTCTCACATTCATGAGAAGGTACTTAATGGTGCCATCTTTACGAATGTCTCGTTGCTTGTAGTGTGATATTACGGGTTTATTCATGATGTAACAGGCTCTATTGGCTATTGGCAGGGAGAGTATGATAGCACTGCTGGTGCTTGCTGGAATAATGATAATTGTAGCAGACGCTGATCAAGATATGTTGTGTGCAAAAGGCAAAGGCACTGAACGCAAAATTGTCCAATAAAAAAGCAAGAAGAAGAGATGTATTGTGCATCACCTTTCTTGCTTTTAGGCGTTTACATTTCTGTGTTACTAAAGGCTACATGCCGTTTGAGTAGTCATCATGGTGAACAGTGATTTTTTCACGCATGGCTTTTAATGCGTCTGCATAACCCACTAAAATATCCAAACACCAACTAATACGTCCGCGGTAATAACTGTCCTCTTCCTCTGTGTTGTCTTTAGGGTCTTCGTTGAGCACTTGTTCTACATTGCGAATAATTAAACTCTCAGGAATGTAGCATAAGCGATTGTTTTTGCTGCTGTTCATGCGTAACTCAGTAACAGGATATGTGCCGCCAATACCGGAAGAAACACTGGTGATTAATGCCGGTTTGTGGCCTAGCTCAAAGCGGTTAAACATCAGTAAGAAGTTTTTAAAGCCTGAGGGCACCATCCCGTGCCACTCTGGTACCACAAAAATAAAGGCATCACTGCTGGCGAGTTCTTCTTTGATGGGTGCTAAGCGATCTATCCATGTTTGGTCTGACTCCCAAATTGACTGATCCCATAAGGGCAATGGGTTATTGGCTAAGTTGTAGAAATAGACTTCTACATTGTCATTTTCTTTTGTGATGACAGACTCAAGATAACGGGCCACTTTTTCACTTTGAGACGGTGCGCGATGACTACCACTAACAATCGTTATTTTCATGCTATTCCTTTATAAGCAGGCTGAATCCGTTCACCCTACCCATGATTTAAGAGAGTATTAAGATACTTTGGTTAAGGTGTTTTTATCGGTATGATGGAAGATGGCTTTGTTAATAGGGATCCATAACTGGGTATCTTGTTCGTAGCTGTAAGTGCCATCATCATTGATGGTCACATCCATGGTATATTTTTTTGTTTTGTAAGACTCATCTAAATATTTGTTAGACATAATGCCATAGGTTTCTGAGCCGACTTCGGCTTCTAAGTGAAAGTTTTTGCTGTCGGCTTTAGCATCACCACCCGCATTAACGAGCACCCCACGAGGGACTATAACGCAACGTAAAACTTGGCCTCTATCACCATCCCATAACCAATAGCCGACTTCTTCATGGAAACCATCGGCCTCACCTAAACGCCATGCAGTCATGTTATAACGTAGGCCGTAGAGTGCTTGTGGACCATTATTGACAGGGCCTAAAGGGGCAAAAGTGGCTTCTTCTCGATATTTTGTGGTGGTTTCTTTACTGTGAATTCTGGATACGTCTACCCCTAAATCACTTGCCCAGGTACCGGTTAATGGGGCTAGAGGGCCTAAATTTTTGATAATGTCATCGCTCATAGTCTTATCCTTTTTTTATGTTTTTAGCCGAAAATTCTATGTTGTGTGTCTGAATATAAGAGCTTGCTCTTATATTATTCATATTGGTGATTAATCGTGGCAAATTAGTTTGATTTTAACAAGTAATCATACGCGCTGAGTGCGGCTTTTGAGCCTTCACCCATGGCGATGACGATTTGTTTGTATGGTACTGTCGTGACATCACCGCAGGCGTAAATACCAGTGACATTGGTTTCGCAACGTTCGTTGATTAAGACTTCTCCATAAGGGGACAGGTCAACCACCTCTTTTAAAAATCCATTGTTTGGCAATAAACCAATTTGAACAAAAATACCCGCTAACGGTAATTGTTTTACCTCTTCTGTTTCACGGTTCTGATATTCAATGGCGGTTACTTTGCCGTCGGCCGCAATAATTTGCTGAGTTGCTACGTTGGTGTGTACGGTAATATTATCCCGCTTTTCAATTTGGTCGATTAGAATTTTATCTGCTTTTAAATCAGGTAAAAATTCAAAAACGGTGACCGATTTTACAATGCCCGACAAATCTAACGCGGCTTCTATGCCGGAGTTTCCACCACCAATGACTGCGATGTCCTTGCCCTTGAAGAATGGACCATCACAGTGTGGACAGTAAGCAACACCATTGCCGATATTCTCTTTCTCACCAGGTACGCCAAGTTCTCTCCACTGGGCGCCGGTGGCGATAATGATGGAACGGGTTTCAATGATCTCACCTGAGGATAAGTGTACGGTTTTTGTCTCATCGTCATTGATGATTTTGTCTACCCGAAAATGCTCTTTGGTCGTGACCTCATATTCATTCATGTGGGCTAATAATGCGTTGGATAGTTCTGGGCCAGTGGTTTTAATGACGGAAATTAAGTTCTCAATATCCATGGTATCTTTAACTTGGCCACCAATGCGATCTGCAATAACGGTGACTTTAAGACCTTTACGAGCAGAGTAAATGGCTGCAGAGATACCTGCAGGGCCACCACCAATAATCAATACGTCCTGTACTGGAAGTTGAGGTTCTGTTGACGTGACATCTGCAATGGTAGGCTCTCGGGCAATCAGTTTTTCAATGAGTTTGGCTGTATCCATATTGCCATTGGCAAAGATTTCACCATTTAAATAAACACTGGGAACGCCTTGGATGTTACGTTCTTCAATTAAGGCTGGGTATAATCCACCATCAATCATTTCTGAACTGATGTTAGGATTTAGTGTGGCAAATTGGTTGAGTGCTTGAACCACATCCGGACAGTTATGACAGCTTAAGCTGATGAATACTTCAAAATGTAGTGTTTCGCTCACATTTTTAACGATGTTTTTAACACTTTCATCTAGCTTTAACTCGGTGCCAGATGAGTGCAATATGGCTAAAATAAGAGAGTTGAATTCATGGCCACCAGGAATACCTGAAAAAATAATGCCATTGGCTGTGCCGTCTGCCTCTAAAATAAATGTGAGTGGGCTACGCAAGCCTGCATCCCGTTCTTCAACGATGATGTAATCACTAATGGAGGCTAAATCCGCTAAAAAATCGACAAGTTCTTCACGTTTTTCATGCTCACCTGTTTGTATGACTATGGTGATGGTATTCGCCATGTTCGCCGTATACCCTTTTAATGCTTCTTTGATTTCTGGAGTTAGCATGGCTGTGACCTCTTAATTGAATGTGAATGGTGTTGATCTTGGCGAGTGTAGCGAGTGCTGTCGTTAGGAATTTGGGCTTACTGGTCGTGTGAGATTGACGATCCTAAAGGAGGTTAAATAACACTGAGGAGTCTCAGTGTTATTTAAAGGTGCTTTAGATTTTGCCGACTAAGTCAAGGCTAGGAGTCAAAGTTTTTTGACCTTCTTCCCATGCTGCAGGACAAACTTCACCGTCGTGACCATCAACATATTGTGCTGCTTTCACTTTACGAACCATGTCTTTAGCAGAACGGCCAATACCTAGGTCATGAATTTCGCATACTTTGATGATGCCATCTTTGTTAACAACGAAAGTACCGCGTAATGCTAGCGCTTCTTCTTCGATCATAACGTCGAAGCCACGAGTGATGGCACCAGTAGGATCGCCGATCATTGGGTAGGTTACTTTGCCAATTGCGTCACTAGTATCATGCCATGCTTTGTGAACGAAGTGCGTATCTGTAGAAACGGCATAGACTTCACAACCGATTTTTTGCAACTCAGCGTAAGACTCTTGCATGTCTTCTAATTCAGTTGGGCATACAAATGTGAAATCGGCAGGGTAGAACATGAAAACAGCCCATTTTCCTTTAACATCAGCACTGCTAACTTCAGTGAACTCATTGTTATGAAACATTTGAGCGGTAAATTCTGGAATGGGTTTATTGATCATGGACATAAAATAATACCTTAAATAAGTTTATGTTAAATTTCTGGACGTCTTTAATGACGTTGAGAGAAGTATAAAGCCGTTGTGTTGCAAATAAAATAGAATAAAATAGATCGTCATGATTAATTTTATAGAACGATAAAAAATGCTTTCACTTAAACAACTTAGCCACATAATCGCGGTTGAAAAAACCAAGCACTTTAAAAAAGCAGCGGAACTGTGCAACGTGTCTCAATCGGCATTAAGTACCTCAATATCAGTGTTAGAGAGCAAGTTGGGGCTACAAATCTTTGAGCGGGACAATAAAAAGGTACTTATTACCCCGATAGGTAAGCAGGTATTAGCAAAAGCACATAAAATCATGCTTGAAGTCCACGATCTGCAGCAGCTCTCTGTTGATAAAGAATCCCCGCTAAGTCACCCCATGGTGATCGGGGTTATTCCAACCATTGGCCCCTACCTATTGCCTAAAGTGCTCCCTGAGGTGCGTCAGCAGCATCCAGACTTTAAATTGACCATCATAGAAGATCAGTCCCATGTGCTGGTGGAAATGGTGCGTAGTGGTGAGATTGATACGGCCATTCTTGCCCTTCCCTACGCGGTTGATGGGTTGCATACCTTTGAGTTTTGGCAAGAAGATTTTTATTTGGTGGCGCACCATTTAGATAAATTAGCGAATGAAGTTTCTGTATCGAGTGATCAATTAGGCACAACGAGATTGTTGCTGTTAAAAGATGGTCATTGTTTGAAAGATCATGCGATTGCCGCGTGTAAATTACAGGCAACAGAGTTAGACCTTTCTTTAGAAGGTGCCAGTTTAAGTACCCTGATTCAAATGGCGGCAGGTCGGATGGGAACAACCTTAGTACCGCAAATGGCATTGGATCAATTGCTATATGACAGCTCTGAATTAACAGCGATTAAACTCAGTGAGCCTGGGCCGCATCGAAAAATCGCGTTTATTACGCGTTTGAATTATACCAATGTGGCCAATATTGAGGTGTTAATTCATTTGTTTAAGCAGCAGCTTGAGCTGCGTATACGTTAGTCACCCGAGTAAGGCTTAAAACACCTTGTTTTAAGGGTGTGTTAATCTACTTTAGTTAAAATGAATATTCTGATGACAGCGGCTATGGGTCATTATTTAACCTTTACCGAAACAAGCTTGAGATAAAACGATGAAAAAAATATTCCAAAAAGCGATTGTTCTCCCGTTAATTGTCGTGATTGTACTGGCAATTGTGATTTTTAAAGTCAAATCTAAGCCGCCTATTGAGCACACAGAGATGCAATATCCTGCCGTGACGGTTGAAGTGATTACTGTGAAAAACCTACCCTTTAGAAGCCGCACAACAGCTTATGGTAACGTTGAGCCTTCGGTTGTGCTGAAAGCAAAAACAGAAGTCAGTGGAAAAATCAGTTATATCCACCCACAACTTAAAAAGGGTGAAAGTTTGGCGGCAGGAACAGTGGTGCTTCGTATTGAACCGACCACTTTTGAGTTTTCGTTAGGTCAAAGCCAAGCGGATTTAACCGCGAATCAATCGTCTTTAAAGCAGCTACAAGTAGAAGAGACCAGTGCTCGGAAGTCATTAAGCATTGCGAAGAAGAATTTAGCGACGGGTAAAAAAGAACTGGCCAGAATCACCAGTGTTTGGGAGAAAAAACTCATTTCTCGCTCAGCGGTAGATGCTGAAGAACAAAAAGTATTACAACTGCAGCAAACGGTTGAAGATTTACAAGGAAAATTGAATAGTTTTGCCAGTCGAAAAGCCGCAAATCAAGCCCAAATTACCAAATCTGAAACCGTATTAGAACAAAGTAAAGACACTCTAGGGCGAACAGAGGTCGTTTTACCCTTTGATGCTCGAGTCGGTACTGTAGACATTGAGAATGGCGAGTTTGTCACTGTTGGGGCTACTTTATTTGAAGCATTAGGTACGCAATCCGTTGAAATTAACGCACAATTACCAGTGAAACACTTCCGGCCTTTATTGTTAGGCCTTGGTAAGGATGCTGTCAATCTGCAAGGCTCAAAACTGCTCCAGCGACAAGTAGACCAATTCAAAATCAGTGCACACATCAACCTTGTGGGTTTTAACAACGAGCATGCCAACTGGAAAGGCAAGCTCATTCGCATTGGTGAGTCGATAGACCCAGACAGAGATACAATCGGTTTGGTGGTTAAAGTGGATAACCCGTACCAAAATGTGATTCCAGGCATCCGCCCTCCTCTCTTAAAAGGCATGTATGCGGCGGTCGAATTTTTTACCCCAGCACACAAAATGTTAGTGATTCCTCGTAAAGCCTTACACCAAGGGAGAGTGTATGTGGCATTGGACAATAATCAGCTCGAAATTCGCCCCGTGACAGTTTTATACAAACAAGGTGAAATGGTCGTGATTAAGAGCGGTATTAAAGAAGGTGAAAAAATCATCATTACTGATGTGACGCCAGTAATTAATGGTTTACCGCTGAACCTTGTATTCGCTGCAGATGCAGAGCAAGCATTAGCGACAAGTGCGTTAGGTGGTGAGTTATGATTCGCTATTTCGCGGCTCACCCGACAGCCAGTAACATCATCATGATGGCGATTATCGCGTTGGGGCTAACCTCTTTAGGCAGTTTAAATAAAGAATCATTCCCTCAAATAAAGGCCAGTAAGGTACAAGTGAGCGTTGCCTACCCCGGTGCGAGCCCTGCCGATGTTGAAGATGGTATTTGCAACCCACTGGAAGATGCCACCGATGGCATCAGTTTTTTAAAGGAACAAGAATGTGATTCACGGGATAATATCGCGTTATTCACGTTAGAAATGCAAGAAACAGGTGATATTCGTGAATTTACGAATGACATTAAAACCGCCATTGATGCCATTCAAAATTTCCCGGCAGATACCGAAGACCCCGTGATCAAAGAGCTTGGCCGAATTAATGCGGTGGCCAGTATTGCGATTACTTCTGAAGGCTTAACCACCTCTGAACTCAAAGCACTTGCTGAACATTATCGTAATCAATTGGTTGCCATGCGAGAGATTCCGATTGTTGATATGGCAGGCTTTTCAACGCATCAACTACAAATTTTAATTAAGCCGAGCATTTTAAAAAAATATAATTTAAGTGTGCAAAACATTGCAGATTTGATTTCAGCTCAAGCCATAGAACTTCCTGTTGGTGGTACGTTAGAATCAACGGGTACAACTTATCAAATTCAGTTTGATAATGTGAAGCGAACGGCAGATGAACTGGCCAATTTAATCATCATTAACACCAATGCTGGCGGCCAAATTACCCTGGGTGATATTGCGACGATTGTTGATACCTTTGATAAACCAGAGGAAGCCATTGCATTGAATGGCAAACCTGCCGCTGTTCTACAAGTCAGTAAAAATACGATTGATGACACCTTGAAAGTGGCTGATGCACTCTACGCCTTTGTTGCATTAGAAAATCAGAAGCTGCCAGAAGGCACTCGGCTAACCATTATCAACGATGCCTCAAGCTCGATTAGAGACAGGCTGACACTATTAACCTCCAATGGTTGGCAAGGGTTATTGTTAGCAACCGCCGTGTTGCTGATGTTTTTTTCTTGGCGTTATACTTTTTGGATTGCACTCGGGCTACCAATCTCGTTTCTAGGTGGCTTAGCCATGATGGTTGTGTTTGGGGTGAGCATTAACATGATTTCGATGGTTGCCTTGCTCATGGCCATTGGTATTTTAATGGATGATGCCATTGTGCTCTCCGAAAATATTGACCATGAATACCGCAAAGGTAAAGCGCCTCTTGCCGCAGCGGTTGATGGGACTAAGAAAGTGTTCCGAGGGGTGTTTTCATCCTTTTTAACATCGGCTTTTTTGTTTGGTAGTTTGTTAATGATGAAAGGTGATATGGGACAAGTGTTGGGGGTATTGCCGGTTGTGCTGCTTTCTGTGCTGACCATCAGTTTACTTGAAGCTTTTTTGGTGTTGCCACATCATTTGAAAAAATCATTAGAGCACTCACATGAGAAAAAGCCGTCAAAAATTCGTGAAGTGATAGAGCATCATTTTGAATCGCTCAGAAAAGTCGTGGTTAGGACGACGGTACAAGCCATGCGTTTTCGTTATCTGACAGTGGGTATAGCACTGGCGATGTTTGTTGCATCGATTGGTTTGATGGCAACCGGCACGGTAAAATTTAAAGCTTTCCCCGATTTAGAAGGTAATACGTTAGAGGCGCGACTTCTATTAGCGCAAGGTACGCCACTTTCAGTGACTAAAGAGGTGATTAAAAAATTAGAGGTATCTTTAGATAAAACCAATAAAACATTGAGCCAAAATGAGTCGGAACCCTTGATTCAAAATGTTCAACTGCTCTTTGGAAAGCATGGTGATGTTCCTGAAAATGGCACTCATTTAGCGACATTGTCGATAGATATTCTCAACACTGAGCATCGAAATACTAAGATGAGTGAGATCATTAAGCTCTGGAAAGAAAATTCAGGAGAAATACCAGGTGTCTTGAACATTCAATACAAAGAGCCAAAACTCGGCCCTGCTGGGCGCGCGATCCACATCCGTTTAAGTGGCGAGAATTTGTCAGACCTGTCAAAAGCGTCATGGGATGTACAAAATTGGCTTCGAGGTTATAAAGGCGTGAGTAATTTACTTGATGATTTACGCCCTGGGAAACCGCAATACCGAATTCAGTTAAAACCTGGAGCATTGGCAAAGGGCATTGATTCTCGCAGCATTGCAGCCCAACTACGCGCCGCGTATTTAGAAATTAAAATCAGTGAAATTTACAGTGGTCGTGAAGCATTTGAAATTGTGGCAAAACTGGATAGCCCTACTCAGTTTGAGTTAGGCCAATTTGATGATTTCACCGTCTTTTCTAACACGGGTAAAGCCATTCCATTAGTGAGTGTCGCAACCATCACTGAGGAACGGTTATTTTCTCGGATTGGCCATATTAATCACCAGCGCACAGTCAATGTTTATGGCGATGTTGAGGCAGAAGTTGCCAATACCTCTGAAGTGGTTTTAAGTTTAAGAAATAACTTCTTGGACACAGTACAAACACGCTACCCCGGTGTGCATTTTAATTTAAAAGGGGAAGTTGAAAATGGGGCTGAAACGCGAATTTCAATTTTAACCGGTTTTGGGTTAGGCGCTTTTGGGGTGTTTTTACTCTTGAGTTTACAGTTTAGAAATTACCGGGAACCCGTCATTGTGATGCTGAATATTCCACTGGCACTGATCGGTGCAATCTGGGGACATTTCATTATGGGCTTAGATTTCACTTTGCCAAGCATGATTGGTTTTGTGTCACTTGCAGGCATTGTGGTGAATGACTCCATTTTGTTGGTAGAGTTTGTGAAATTTCGTGTAGAAGAAGGTTTGGTTTTTCATGACGCTGCGAAGCAAGCAGTGCACGATAGGTTTAGGGCTATTTTCTTAACATCGGTAACAACCGTTGCAGGAATGACACCGTTATTGTTTGAAACCAGTACACAAGCATTGATTTTAGTCCCCATGGTCACCAGTATTGTTTTTGGCATGCTAACGTCCACGTTACTGATTATGCTGGTTCTGCCCGCGATGTATTCAATTATGGAAGATTTTGGTTTAGTGAAGGTTGCGATAAAACCTGTTGAGACTCATCCTGAGGGTGCTTAGAGGGTAGTTTGGAGACTACGGGGTGCGAATACCCAGCAGCCATTATTGAACAATGACGTTTTTAAAATTCTGCAGAATGATAAATGTTTTGCACATCATCTAAATCGTCTAGTAAGTCATAAAATCGGTGGAAAGTGTCAAGGTCTTCACCTTCGACTGGGCTAGTGTTCTGGGGTAAATATTGGATTTCGTCTGTGTTGTAATCAATCTCACCTAAGGCCGCTTCTAATGCTTGCTTTGCATTAAAATACTCAGTATGGGGTGCAAATACGGTGATTACACCATCTTCACTTTCAACATCGGTCACATCCACGTCTGCATTGAGTAGTATTTCAAGAATGGCATCTTCATCATCATGGGCAAAGGCCAAAATGATGCTGTGATCAAACATGTGGCTCACACTGCCTTGGGTGCCAATTTTGCATTTGGTTTTGGTGAAGCACATACGCACATCCCCAAATGTACGGTTGGGGTTGTCGGTCAAACAGACGACCATCACCATACATTTTCCTGGGCCATACCCTTCATAAATCGCTAACTCAAAATCTTCACCCTCACCGCTACTTGCTTTAGCAATGGCTTTATCTATGACATGGCTTGGGACTTGCTCTTTTTTTGCTCGGTCAATCATCGCGCGCAGAGCGGGGTTACTACCTGGGTCAACGCTACCATTTTTTGCACAGACGTAAACTTCTCGGCTGTATTTACTGTAAACCCTGGCCTTCATATCGGATGTTTTGGCCATTGACACTTTACGGTTTTGGTACGCTCTGCCCACAGGTCTGCTCCATTGAAAATAATAAAGGGTAAATATTACAGATAAGTCACAGTAGAAGGAATTTTTAATCTCTTTTTATTTCTGAAAAGTCCTAAAACGGCATTAGCTATATAAGGCACTACTTCTGGATGAATATTTAATATATACTAAATTAGTTGTATTAATAATATCTTTAAATACTATTAAGCCTTGCACGCCGTTTCTAGTTACGGTGACGCACTATTTTAGGTTTGATAAAGATCAGGATAACCGTACTCAAGGAAGAGACAATGAGTGTGCCAAGCAAAGCTAAGGCAATCAAGCTGGC
>JABHGC010000092.1 GCA_018672285.1 Methylococcales bacterium | reverse complement strand
TTGCGGCTGATCGACTGCCCTTGCTACAGCTTCACGTTATTTGTTACCTCCTAACATGTGTAGCGCGGTTACAGGCTGTTGGTTAAACTTTTCCTGTGCTGGATTGGCCAGCTTGATTGCCTTAGCTTTGCTTGGCACACTCATCATATTTTCCTTTAACGACATTCTTTCATTGCAACTTTAACATCCGGCAGTTTCGGTGGCGTTAATTGCTCAAAGTGATAATTCAGTGCTTTTTCAAACACCCGCTCAACTTGGTGAGAGATTCCATATTTCTTTCGCCTAGACTGGCTCGTCATATTTTTTGGCAGGTTAAATGCTTTGCAGTTTGGTATAAATTGCCCACCAAACACCCGAAAAAGCTTCAACATTCTAAAATCTCGCTCCAACAGTTTTGCCTTCTTTACAGGAAATGCATATTCCTTAATCAGAGGGAACAGTGCCATTATTTTTTCCTGCATCACCCGGCCACCATCTTGTGCTGGTGCTTGAGCGCCATACAAACCAAAATACTCTTGCTCATGCATTGGCGCTGCAGCGGTATAACGGTTTAGCAATAACAAATCAGCGCGATTACGGTTTTTTAACGCGTTAGCATAAACCCTGTACAACTCATAAAATGGCACAGAAACGATGCCGGTTAATTGCGACTCATACAGTGCAAACTCACGGCAATCAACACCTAAAATGACCGCATGAGGTTTTAACGTTTGCGTACTCTTTTCACCTAATGAAAGATAAGTTTTCAGCGTCATTTTAATAGGAAGGATACGCTCCCCCTCTTGAATAGCGGCAACCAGCTTATTGACTGATTCCTGAGATAATAATCGGTAATCATCTTCATACTCACAAATCGCATACGCTTGAGATAGCATTAAGCTTAAACAGACAATGCTTAACATTTTTATCATATTACTGACCTCCCACTTGCTGACAGGTATTCAAATATTGCCCTTCAACCAAGACTGACTTCACTAGCCCTGAGTGTTTCTGAATAAACTGGCGATGGCCATTGTTGTCGAGCAAATCATAACTGGCCCAATCGAGGTGACTGTCTTTAAGCGCCTTTTGCAGCTCAGGTGAATACTCAATATGCCGGTAATCAATGAAAAACTGACCCTTTTGACCAATAATATTTTTCACTTGATTCAAGCTATCAATTGACAATGTGCTGTTCATCACCTGCAATCCAGAGGGCGCGACCTCTTTCTCACCATACTGCACGACTTTGTTCGTTGCCCAACCGAGTTTACCTTGGTAGGCATGACGAACTGAATCACTATGCAGAGGTGATATAAAGGCCAAATTTGCCTTAGGGTCGTTATATACCAAACACCTTAAATCATGCTTTAACATTGCCGCAAATTGATAACGATCATGTGGTAGTACGCTAGCGACTTGTTGCTGTAGGTCATTTAAATCGTCACAAGAATACCGATTGCCAAGCGGGTCATCTTTGATTTCGAAAATGACTTTTTGGCCAGGCTGTAATGTTGCAGACAGCAGTTCTAACGCACGAGCTAACAGTGGCGGTGTTTTTTCAATATCAGTATGCGCCCCACACTGAGCACTATTGGTTTGATATTTCACCAGCTCCCACTCATAACTTGCCATACTCGTCACCACCTTCCTTGAATTAGAAGGGTCAACCGTACAACGCTTAAGAATCGGGTCATGGTGTAATACCCACTCCCCTGTCGCTAAGCGCATAATATCGATTTCAATGGCATTATAACCTGTTGTTAAACTGTGCTTAATGGCGGTCAGCGAATTTTCCATACCCTGGCCACCTAACGCTCTATGCGCTATCAAGTTTGTGCCACAACGCGGTATATCATCAGGATCCCCATCTGCGATGACGTCATTTTCTTTAACGTGATCCTCCGCCTTTGGGTCTGAGACAAACCAACCAAAAATACCATCCAGCGTATCTTGAGGCGTCACCCAGGTACACATTGTCCCAATGGGAGAAATGAGTGGCTGAACCCCCATTAACCAATGAACGGCATAACGACCAAGACCCAGGGATGCTTTAGATTGGTCCACAAAATGTTGAAATGCAGACGTTGCGCTGATGCCAGAAGAGATCAATAATGGGAAAATAATCACCGCGGGTGGTAAAAACA
Source organism: Methylococcales bacterium (assembly GCA_018672285.1). Lineage (GTDB taxonomy): Bacteria > Pseudomonadota > Gammaproteobacteria > JABHGC01 > JABHGC01 > JABHGC01. Next base: position 6,486 of record JABHGC010000092.1, on the reverse strand, counting down.
ACTTAAGCTTACGTGCCTTATCATTATCCTTATGCTTAATACCAATATAGGTTGAGATTAAACTGGCAGCATTTAACAGCGCAAAGAACAAAGAAAACCCCATTGCAATCGGCAGCACAACCACCATCCGCACATAAGCCTTACCTTCCGCTTCTTGTTGTTGACCATCTGCAAAAATAGCCACCGGCACATTCAGCGCTGCTTTTTCTTGTGCTAGCCTGGCCTCAAATAGGGGCATTAAAATGTGTTTAGTAAATTCGTGTAAGGACAAATCAACCGGTATATAGTCATTTCCAGAAATGTTCATCGCCTGATGAATGGCCAATTGCACGTCATGGCTCTTGTAAAACTGTGCTTTAGTCGAAAGATCAGGTAGTTCAATGACCTGTTTTAAAATTGGTAGTAAAATGGCTGCCGTTCTATTTTCACACAACAATCGGCCTTTAATTTTTTCTTCCGTTAGGCGGTTTGCCCGCACCACAAACCGTTTTGTGTCGGGTGTTTTACCACACCAAGTTTGCCAGGGTATCGCCACCCCTGTTTTCGCCAAAATAGCATCATTATAGACTTGGTCAACCTTTGCTTCACATTGACGCTTTGCTACATCATAACTTTGCTTTAGGCATTTTTTTCGGGTTTGATAAAAGCGTTCAAAATCCAGCTCTAACTGTGCAGCCATCGCCTTTATATCAGGCATTTCAGACAATAATGTTTGATACCGTGCATCAATATCCACTTTAGCGGCTCGGTAGTCAGCATAGTATTGCTCTACGACTTTATCGGCTTCTTGTTTTGCAAACGCCGTAAAAATAGTATCAATATTATTCCGTACCGATTGAATACCTTGGTCTGAATGAAAAACCAAAAAACCTAACGTTGCAATAAACGTTTGCGTCTGAGCTGAGTCGATATCATCTTCATCATAATCAACCCCTTCAATCTCAACCGCATTGGCCACTAACGCACGTTTAAGTAATAACAAACTTTGCGCGTTATACCGATCTTCAGCAGAAGAGCCATCAACCAAAGCATCGATATACATTCTCTGCCCATAAAACATCACAAGAAAAGCGGCAAACAATATACCTGCCATTTTCCAGCGCCAGTGCTCTAAAGCGGTTATTTTTTCTTTTGGCAAAAACCGAAATACAATCAGTAAAAAGCCAACGCCCGCTAAGGTACGACCAAACAGTTCTAATATTTCAACTTGAGAGGCATCTAAATTTGTGGCGTTTTCAACTAACCGCGCATTAAATGCGAGTTCAAAACACAGATAAATGATATTGCAAACGATAGAAATCCACAGCCATCGCTCGGCGGAAGGGAACGTTGTCATGACGGTTAATCCAATTTGATTTTAACAGGTGCTTTACTGGGCAAAGGCACAATGTCTCCACCGTCGCTAAGGTAACGGCCCTCAGCCGTCAACGTTTGCTGCTGCTTTAACTGACATCGGTCCGCATCAAATGGCAACCGGATAGAAAGACTAATGCTTGAGGGATCATCACACTTAGGTGCTACGATCACTTTTTTTTCTTCACATTGACCTGCCGTTTGGCACAAGGCGGCAACCACCTGCTTTTCTAATACGTCAGTATTGACTTGACCTGCCCAAGACGAAATAGGGAAACACAACAAAATCACTTGAAAATACAACCGCATAACTCACCTTTTAAGCTGGGCAATGTTCATTTTAGGCCGCAAAGAATACCATGAATGCCTTATTCATTCAATTTACAACTTACACCAATATATATTTAATTAATAAATACTGTCCTAGGAATAATTCCCTCTAATTACTCCTTTCAACAATCATCAAACGATGGCCAAACCAAGCAGACATAATCACCTGAGCATCTACTACACTCTATATATACCGTATTTTTTTAGACCTGCACCCTAGCTACACTGGAAACACACGATGTACTTTGATAAAGACACAACGCCCGCAGAAAAACAGCACAATCTTTTTCTCATCACCTCTGATGATGCGCTGTACCAAGAGCTTTCCAAAGTCTACTCACGGGATCATTTCACTTTACTCGAAGGCGGTTTTTCAGATGAAACTTTTCACCGGGTCTCGACAGCCAATACGGACATTATTTTAATTCACCCTGATCAACACCAAGCAGAAGCAGAGGTTTTTTTTAAACGCATTAGCGCCGATGAGCACCTTTGTCACTTACCATTGGTCGTCATCTCAGAGAACACCGCCGTAGAAGACAAGATCAACTGGCTAGAAATGGGTGCCTTCGATTGTATTATGCTGCCCTATGACTGGCATGAGCTGAACTTAAAGCTCAATTCATACCTGAAAATGAAACAATACCAGGATGACTTGCAAGAAAAATCTCAAATTGATGCCTCCACAGGTTTATGGAACAAGCGTCATGCCGAAAGACGACTTGATGAACTGTACTCCAGTTTTCAGCGCTACCACCGCCATTTCAGTTTAATTTCCTTTACATTAGACAATCAGGAGCTCTATAGCCAAAGTACCTTAAAATATGCTTGTCGAGCGGTCAGCCAGTTACTTTGGAACCACTGCCGAACGTGTGATGTCGTCAGTTATTGCGGCAATGCCAGCTTCAGTTTGTTACTACCAGAAACCAAACATAAAGGTTCAGAAATATTGGCTGACAGGGTAAGAGCCAGTATTGCAGCCTTACTTTCTCGTGACCCTAATACACAAGGTTTTTCAGAGCGGTGCACAGTCAGCCTTGCGTCATATTCCACCAGTAAAATGAAAACGTTTGACCACATTACAAGCAAACACATTTTACAAGCTGCCACTAATTTAATTGCAAAAGTAGCCAAAGAAGGCGGTAATCAGCTTGGACTCATTACTGATGCTGATTTAATGAATGCCGAAAGCTCCTTCACAGAGGAGACGTTAACGGCCGCAAAAATAGTACAGAAACAACACAAGGTCATTGAAAACCTAAAGCATGCCCACCAATCCACCATTGCATTATTTGGTCGTACAGAGCTATATGAGTTATTAACCAAAATTTTATCTCAAACCCAAGCCCTATTTCATACCCCGCATGTTTGCATTTACATGCATAATGTTCATGATGACGCACTTGTCTGCCGGCATGCCGGCGGTTTATTTCACGCCATTAACAACTCAGCGATCGACACTCAAAAAGGGTTTATCGGCCAAGTGTTTAATCAGCCAGAACTCATTCATCAAACCACCGTCAACCAAATAGAGCACGAAGCTTACCTCATTGAGCCTGACTGCTTAAAAGCGCAAATTGGCGTCCGTTTTGTGTGTGCGAATCAAGCCATCGGCGCTATGATCATCGCCTACGACAAAGACCAAGATCGCAGCTTTAATGAGCAAGATTTTAATACCGCCAAAATATTTTCAGACTTAGCCTCCGTCGCCATTGATAACATTCGCTTGTATGCAGCATCAGAAAAAGAACTTGATGATAATAACAAGCTAACTCAAGAGTTAAAATCTGAAAAATATACTGCAGAGTCTGCTAATCTCGCGAAAAGCACTTTCCTCTCCAATATGAGCCACGAGTTAAGAACACCACTCAATGCCATTATTGGTTATGGGGAGTTTTTAATGGAAGATGCTGATGAGATGCAGGGGACGGAGTTAAAGCCCGATTTAGGTAAAATCGTCTCTGCCGGCCAACACCTACTTGGCCTAATTAATAGTATTTTAAACCTGTCAAAGATTGAATCTGGAAAATCACAACTCTATTTGGAAAGTGTTGAGCTAAAAACCATTGTGACGACGGTGGCAGAAACAGCGAAACCTTTACTCAGCAAACAAAATAACACGTTTAAAATAGAGTGGATACACCACCCGGAAGTGGTGTACATCGATAAAACAAAGATTCAACAGGTATTGCTTAACCTACTCGGAAATGCGGCCAAGTTTACAGAGTCTGGCACTATCACCCTCAGGGTAGATTCTGAACGAGACCAACATGAGGGTGAATGGCTCATTTTCAGCATTATCGATACCGGTATCGGCATGACGCCAGAAAATTGCAAAACACTCTTTGATGCCTTCGCTCAAGCCGACGCCTCCACCACCAAACGCTATGGCGGTACAGGGCTTGGGCTCACCATTTCAAAATCTTTTTGCGAAATGATGGGAGGGGAAATCTCAGCTACTAGCCAAGTCCATGAAGGAGCCACTTTTACGGTTCGTATTCCGGGTGTAATGAAGCTACCTAAGGTGGATATCCTCTCATCACACATGAGAAAAAAAGGCCAGCAGACCAACGTATTACTCGTATCAAAAGAACCTGTTTGGGTGGAGGAATTAAAAGAAGAAGGCATCAATATAATCCATGTAAATTGCATATCAAGCTGTATAGAACTATTTTCTGATGATTACCCAGGGGTCATCATTCTCAATGAGCCAGAAAAAAACTGGCAAAATTTATTATGTCAAAATGTCAGTAGCAAATTTCACTATGACATCCCTATTATTATCATTCTAGGAAAAGGTGCCAAACTCGAATCGGCTGAAATCACCTGCATCAATGCAGGCCCTATCGAATATCTATCTAGCCCTATTAATATCAAAGAATTACAAGCTAGAATTCAAGTCAACCTACGCATGAAACATTACATGGACATGCTGGAAGAACAAACCCAAGTCGATTCACTCACCAACTTATGGAACCACACACACTACAACTCCCGGTTAGAGGAGGAAGTCGTTTCGACCAAGCGCTACGGCAGAACATTTAGCATCGTCAACATCAGCATTGACAACTTTAATGACCTCACCCGAAAACAGGGTTTCCCATTTGCAAAATTGATTATTAGTTTGGTTGGCGAACTGCTGCTATTTACTTGCCGAGTCTGTGATGTGCCATGCCGTATCAGTAACAATACCTTTTCCGTTATTTTAACAGAAACCAACCTTAACCACTCCAAACCGTTTGTGCGTCGATTAATACGCTCATTTGAAAAAATGCTTAAAGAGAACGACACGCTCAACAAAGAAGTCATCACTTTAAGTATTGGAGTTGTCTCTACATCCCATTTACTTCACATTGAGTTTTTAAGCAGTGAAGTGATGAATACGCAAATGGATATCGCACTGCAACATGCAAGCGAAGCGTCTGGTAACAGTGCCTATTACGACAAAGGTAAGTCTTAAGCTTTACGATGCCTTAGGGTGGTGCAACACAAAAGAAGATCCAGCGCCTTCTTGGCTGGTGACACTGATCTCCCCACCCATCATCACCGCTAGCTGCTGACTGTTGGCAAGCCCTAACCCTGTACCGCCAAATTTTTCACTAATACAAGAATCTGCCTGGGTGTAAAGTTGAAATAGGTTACCTAATTTTTTTTCTGCAATCCCGATGCCCTCATCAATAATTGCAATCTGAAACATACCAGGTGAATCCCCTTCTAAACTCTCAACTTGAATGGTGATTTTTCCGTTATAGGTAAACTTACAAGCATTTGAAATTAAATTGAGCAATATCTGCACCAGACGTAATTTATCCGTTTGAATAACGTCATCGTCAAGGGTATAGAGCAATTTGATTTTATTGTCATTTTTCTCTGCCAGCGTCACGGCGGTAGCAACCACATCATCGATGATACCGCGTAAATTTTCTGTGCGGATATAGACACTCATCTTGTCTGCTTCAATTTTTGACAAATCTAAAATATCATTGATCAACGACAGTAAATACCGAGCAGATAATAAAACGCGCCGGTGGTCATCAAAATCCTCAGCCCGCGCATCAATCTCAGCTTGTTCTTGCATCATCTCCGTGTAACCGATCACCGCATTTAACGGGGTTCTAAGCTCATGACTCATATTCGCAAGAAAACAACTTTTCATTCGATTCGCTTGCTCTGCTTGATCCAAAGCATTTTGTTTGATCGCCTCCAAGCCAACTAAACGCGCGCCAATTTTAAGCTTAGATTTAAGCACAGCAGGAATGGGCGGGCTTGGTAAAAAATCGTGAGCACCAGATTGCAAAATAGCAATCATATGGTCGGTATCACTTTGCTTAGAGGTGACTAACACATAATGAAAATGAGGCAGTTTCTGTATTTGTGAACAGAGTGTTTCAGTGGTGTTATTGTGCAATGCATCAGACAGAATAATGATGGATGAGTGATCCTGAATCGTTAACCATTCAATGACTTCTGCATGCGAACTCACCATGACAACCTCATAACCAAAACGCTTAATATTGGTCGTCAGTAGTAAACAGCTGGTGACATCATCATCTGCGACTAAAATCTCCACACATTTTTCCCATACCCTTAATCATTTAAGGATAGTTCATTTGCCCCATTTATGAAAAATCGCACCCGAATGAACTACAATTATACCTATAGATGTTCTGGTCAACTCATACCGGACACTTTTCTTAAGGAATTTTCGTACTCAATTGGTGTTTGATCACCATTAGCTGTATGCAGCCGAATTTGATTGTAATATTTAATATAGCTCTCTACATCCTGTTTCATGCCATCCCG
>JABHGC010000115.1 GCA_018672285.1 Methylococcales bacterium | reverse complement strand
TACTGCTGATAACCATTTTCACTGCTCTTTCTCTGAATTCTGGGGTATATTTGGTCTTAACTTGTTTGCTCATCTCTGTTCCTCAATTTCAAACTTCATTTTATATGAAATTGAGTGTCCGGGTTAGTGTAACCACTCCATTGACATTGGTTAAATAGCTATAAAAAATGGTCACATCGTCTATGTTAGTATTTTGTATACTTAAAGCATCATAGGTTTGTTCGTTTTGTCTGAAACCTACATTGCCTATGAAGCGATCATTATCTAACTTAATTCGTTGGCGACCGAAGCGAACCGTGGTATCCAATGGTGCTGAGTACTGTAAATAGGCTTGGTTCACTTCAGTAAATGTGGGGTCGGCAACAATAGGGTGATTGGCTTTGTTAGGGGATTCTGGGCCAGGTGAATTATAGTCATCGGCACCAACTTCAGTTGTATTTTCAAACTCTAAGAAGGCTTTAAAGCCATAATACGCACCGGTTAAATAGCCAATTCTTGTTCGCACAGTGGATGCTTTAGCATTATTGCTAAATCCATCTTGGTCAACGTGCTCAAACCGATACTGGATGTCTAGGTTAACTTTACCTGAGGTGAGAGCATCGATGAATGCGTCCTCAGCAAAAGCGGTGGGTGATAAGCAAATGGTGATTGCAGCTGCAAGCCCTAGGTGTAACCGTGTGTTCTGTTGCATGAGAATTCCCTCTCTGATACCGGATGTTTAATCCATTAAATTCAATATATAGTGATTCTCTAATAAAACTATGGAAATTAAATTGAGCTAGGTCAATTTTTATGACTTAGGTGGTTATTCCGATGATATTACGTGTCATTCGTCAATATTTCGCAGGACAGTGCGGCACTGTTATCTTATGATGAGCACAACGGGTGGCAAGTGGGTAATCATGGATTTTTCTTTTTTTGCAGCGTTAGCGTTAGGGTTCTTTAGTACAGTCCACTGCATCGGAATGTGCGGTGGAATTATGGGTGCACTGAGCTATGGCCAAGTCAATTCGCGCCGTAAAAAAATGGCCTTATTATTAAGCTATAACTTGGGTCGTATAACCAGTTACTCTATTGCTGGTGCATTAGTGGCCAGTTTTGGTCATGCTATTTTGGCGAAAATTAGCCCAGAGAACGGCCTTATTATTCTGCAAAGTCTTGCTGGTTTAATGATGATTTCGATTGGTTTGTATTTGTCTGGTTGGTTTCCAAAGTTCGTCGCGATTGAAACTTTGGGGCATAAAATTTGGCCGCATATTGAGCCATTCGGAAGCCGACTATTACCCGTAACATCCTCACCCGTTGCCTTTGTTTTTGGTCTGATATGGGGCTGGCTTCCTTGTGGCATTGTTTATTCTATGTTGATTACGTCGGCGTCATTAGGCAGTGCTTGGACTGGTTTTTGGTATATGGCAGGCTTTGGTTTGGGGACATTGCCAACTTTATTCTTGACCGGGGTCATGGCTGGGCAATTTTTTCATTGGAGTCGTCAAGAAAGGGTTCGTCAGGGGATGGGATTATTTGTTATTATATTGGCAATCTTTTATATATATCAGTCTTTAGGTATGGCAATGAATACGTCACATCAACATCATGAAATGGTTGGTCAATCCCCTCAATTTCAGCAAGTATTGGCGACAGCCAGAATTGTTGCAAAAACAGAAGCCACTGTGCTCGTTTTAGGAAAAAGTGGAACAGGAAAGGAGCAGGTTGCTCATTTGATCCATGAGCAAAGTTATCGCAATATTGCGCCTTTTGTCGCTGTGAACTGTGCGGCAATTCCTGAGAACTTAGTGGAGTCTGAATTATTTGGCCATGTTAAAGGGGCTTTCACTGGTGCAATTAAAGACCATGTAGGTTTTGTTGCTGAGGCCAATGGTGGCACTTTGTTACTAGATGAAGTGGGTGAGTTACCTTTGGCTTTGCAGGCAAAATTGCTACGTTTAATTGAAAATAAAACCTATACACATGTCGGTAGTACTAAGGTGCATAACGCAAACATTCGTATTATTGCGGCGACCAATCAAGACTTGTCTGAAGCTGTTAAGGCGGGCACTTTTCGAGAAGATTTGTTTTATCGGTTAAACGTTGTTCCTATTCAGCTGCCAGCGTTATCAGAAAGAACGGGGGATGTACCGGGGTTAATCTCTCATTATTTGGCACTGTTTTCTAAGCAGTATCAAGTTGCGTTACCAAAGCTTGATAAAGCGGCTATGAAACAATTGAAGGCTTATAATTGGCCAGGGAACATACGGGAACTGAGAAATTTGTGTGAGCGGTTAGTTATTTTAACACCCGGTACTACTGTGGCCGTGGAAAATTTACCCCACGAGTTTACCCTCTCAGAGTCTACGCATGCATTTTCGTTGCCCAGTGCAGGGGTTGACTTGCAGCGTTTAGAGCAAGATTTTTTACAGCAGGCATTAGCTCGAACATCAGGTAATAAAAGTCGTGCAGCTAAGTTATTAGGACTCACCCGAGATACGTTTTTATATCGTTTGAAGAAATATGCGATTGGCTAGTTTTTAACAGCCCTCAATCGTGTGGTTGAGGGCTTTTTTGTCATCATGGTTTATTCTTCAAAATACATCTTGTTTCTATCCAGTGTGTAACTCCAAGGTAAGTTGGCATTTTTCCAGCCATTTAGACGGCGTTTGCCTTCATTATTACCTGATTTCACTTTCTCACCTTCAAACCCCTCTACAAGTGAATAAACATTTTTAAAGTTGAGTTGGTCAAGTAAATTAGCCGCTTTAGCACTTCGGCTGCCAGACCGGCACATGAGTATGATGGTGCTTGTTTCAGTCAGCCCTTTTTGTTTCATGAGTGCTTTGAGGGCAAGTGGAAAGTTGCTGTTGGGCACCTTTACGAAGCGCCCTTTTTTTTCATCCCAGTCTTCAAAATCATTCACTAAATAAGGTATGTTGGCATCGGTTATGGTGGGGAGGCCAACAAACTCAACTTCTGCCCGAGTTCGAATGTCTATAAACAATATTTTTTCACCCTGTTGCAGCTTCATGTTGTACGCTTCTTGCGGGGTAATATAGAGTTGCTGTGGTGTTTGTTTTTTGCTGGGGACGTTTTCAGGGTTAATCGTGCCTGCGAGAAGAGATGAGCTGCAAAGGCTCAGGGCAATAAAAATACTGCTGGTGAAATTCATTGATTAAGTCCTAGTCAGAGGAAAGTGAATGTTGCGCTTTATCACCTTGAGTCATGTAATAGGTGGGGCTTATCTGTCTACGGCTGACAAAATATCATGATCCTGTGAAAATCATAAGCAAAATTCATTTTTATTCGTTTCGAGGTGGGAGACGTTATGAATTCTGCCGAGACGGTGTTTAAGGAGGGGTGGTCGATTTTTTGTGAGCAAATGAGTGTCACTTTAGCTGACACTGAATGAATGGCTGGGATAATTCTGCTTTGTTAGTGAGGCATACAAGCAAAAGATTTTTCTTTGTTTATTTTGATCAGAGATTGTTTTTTCAATGTCTTTTTGTTCAGTTGATTGGGCTCTTCTTCACTGTCTTCTTCTGCAGATAAAAACAGCTCCCCATTTCTTTCAACAACTTCACTGGCAGAGACCAGTTGGTCATTTCTAACAACCGAATTAAGTGTGGCTTCTGGGTTCGCATGGTCAATTGCTGCTTGTGGTAGTGAAAATTGAATCAATCGGTCACCGTGTACATCAATGAGGTTTTGTCTGCTGGCTGAGTTAAGCGCGAGCTTTGGGATCTTTGGTTGGGAAGTAATATTAATGTTCGATTCTGTTCTTAGAAAGGTTCGAAGTTGTTGTTTGTGAGCGAAAGCATTTTTAAGTTGCTGTCTAGTTGGAGCCGCTTGAGTGAGTGAGGTGTGCAGGAAGCAGGTAAGGCAAATTAATAAACTAGTGAACTTAAGGGGCATGACATTTGCCTTGTTTTCGTGGGTGTAGGAATAGTGTACGTGCCAGTGGCGTTTAATTATGTGTACTGCATCACAAAACGTTCAAGGCGAATGCACTTTAGTGGGTTGTTGTTCTGTCGTGGTTAAATAATAGGTCAATGGTTTGCGTCTTTTACCGAGGGCGGAGCTAAATCCAACGATTAACTTGGCTTTTATAATGGGTGTATTGCTCGCCAAATAGGGTTTCTAAGGCGGCTTCTTCAGGTTTGATTTGTAGTGTGTTGATGGCGATAACAAACAGTGGTAGTAATAAAAATGCTGAGGCAGTTGCAAATAACATCGCAGTACCGGTGAGCACAAGAAGCAGTCCTAAGTACATCGGGTTTCTAGTGTAACGATAAAACCCGCTAATGACTAAGTGAGCGGCTTTATGTGGTGAAACCGGGTTGATGGTGGTTTTGTTTTTGATAAAGTTAAATAAGGACACAAGATCCAGTGACAGCCCAATGCAGATAATGACAATGCCAGTGTAAAACAGCGCAGGGTGGTCAAATATGTGTAATGGTAAGACAGTTTTCAGTGGCCACATGGCTAACACCGTGAGCAGTGCGATGATGGGGGGTGGAATTTTAGTGTGGAGTATCTTCATTATTATGAGGTCAACTGAAAGGATCTAAAATAATACGAAAGCGTCTATACCGGGTCAAGATGTTGTTGGGTTTGGCGGTATTTATCAGGCCCTAGGTTAAAGGGTGTCAATGCTTGAACAGGTGTCGCCACCGGATTTTTTCCAGCCTGAGAACCCCAGCTTGATATGTGAAATTGAATGGTTTTCTTTATCCAATAATGCTTTTAGTGCTAATGCTGAGCGCTCACCATGTGCACAATAGAGTATGATCGTTTGCTGGTTGTCACTCAGTGCTTTTGCAAATGGGTGGTTCGTATCGGCTAGAAATGCATCAAATTGCTGGTAAGGCATGTGTTTGGCACCGGGTATTGCACCGCTTTTTTCTATCTCCTTGGCTTCTCTTAGGTCAATCAGCAAGGTGTGGTCGTTAATGGCAACTTGAGCTTGTTCAAAATCTAAAATATTTTCTGGGGGAATGCCATCGTTAATGCCTGAGCCGGTTTTGATGTTAACGGGTAAGGCGATGTCCATTAATTTAGGGTTGGGTAGGTTCAGGTTGTCCATAATTTGAATGAATTCGGCTTTTGTATGGTCGGCATAGCGAGGGTTTTCACGCTTCTCCTGGCCTAAGGTCGACATGTTTTCACCTTTGTAGTCATGCCCAGGGTATACGACGGTATCTTCAGGTAATGTAAAGACTTTGTTGTGTAGAGAGTCGTGTAAGTCGGCTGATGAGCCGTTTTGAAAATCTGTCCGGCCATTGCCACGTATGAAAAGGGTGTCCCCAGTAAATATAAAGCCTGGCATGTAAAAGCAATAGGAGTCACTGGTGTGACCTGGAGTGTATATGGCTTTAAGGCTGAGCCCTTGAATAGTAATATCATCGCCATCTGCAATGAGTTGCGATACGATTTCCATTTTTGTTTGCTCGCCTGCAAGTGTCATGCAGCGGGTGATATTTCTGATTTTTCCAAGCCCTGTGATGTGGTCCGCATGAAGGTGGGTGTCCATTGCTTTCATGAGTCTTAATTCATTTGCCCCTAAAAATTCAAGATAAACATCAATCTCTTCAAAAACAGGGTCAATGATTAATGCTTCATTTCCTCTAGATTTAGCTAATATGTAGGTTAAAGTTGATGATTTTTTATTGATAAATTGCTTAATGATCATGAATTATCCTGCGAGAATTTTGGCGATTGGATTTAAGTTTAGTTTAAATTTAAATTAGGTGCTTATCTCAATGGTTTGGTGACTACTTTTTGCTGTGTCTTTATTCTTTTTAAGGGGGACGGAGTTTAGCGTGCTTGAGGAAATAAAGGGTTGTTTTTGTATTTGTAAAGGGCGAGTTTGGTGGGGGCGTTGAATTGGTCTATTATGACTTAGCGACGATGAATGGGAAATGTATGTTGACTGCTAGGGTTGTGTTGGTTTGTTTGGTTTTGTCTGCTTGTGCAGAAGTAAAAGATGCAGGCAAATCGCTTGGTGATACTGTGGTGAATGTGACGAGAGATATCGGTCATGGGACGAGAGATGCTGCCAAAAGTTTAACCAAAGGTGCTAAGCGGGTTTACAAGGAGTCAACAGAAGAGGATAAGTCTGTAGCGCCTGTTACAGAGGGCTCTGCAACAAAGTGAGCTGACTAATTAAGGCCACCAGTGAGCCAACTTATGGCTTCAGTGGTGCTAATAAAATTGACTGTGCAATATCCATTTACATACGCAAATGTATCAATATTCATGTTGGGGTTGTGGTCTCGTGGGTGAAGAACCGCGACCTTGGCATTTTTCAAGCATTTTTCAAGCATTTTTGTTCTGCTAAGTATTGGCCAAAATATTCTTGTTCGTTAAGTGTCATGGCGACGGTCATGTTTCTCACGTCAATGAGTAGCCTTGCAAGTTCTCCCGGCTTAATCATGCTGCACGCTTTATCGACGGCATGGATTCTTTGTTTTAGGCTAACACTTTCTGTGTAGTTGACGGTGATGACGCTATTGGTCTCTTTTACTACAGAAAATGTCATATTATTTTATTCTTGCTGTGAATGTTGGTTTTCTGGCATAAAAAAAGGCTTAGGGGTTAACCTAAGCCTTTGATTTTAATAGAGTGCCCGGGGTCGGACTTGAACCGACACGATGTTGCCATCGGGGGATTTTAAGTCCCCTGCGTCTACCAATTCCGCCACCCGGGCAAAAATACGTAAAGGAATGAACTGGAGGCCGAGATCGGAATCGAACCGATGTAAACGGCTTTGCAGGCCGCTGCATAACCACTTTGCTACTCGGCCAAATAATCGTTCATCTGGGTAGCTACCCTTTTGCATAAGGGTAAAAAACGAAACCTCGCAAACGCGAGGTTTTGATTATTTGGAGCGGGAAACGAGGTTCGAACTCGCGACCCCAACCTTGGCAAGGTTGTGCTCTACCACTGAGCTATTCCCGCTTGGTGTGGTGTATTCTACATTCAGATGACTTTCTGTCAAGCGCTATCTTTCAAGTTGTTCAAAACGCTCAACAAAGTGTCTATTATTTGGTCACATGTGCTTCGCTAAAACGTGTCTAGCAGCGTAAATATACTCCACCATTGACCAAATAGTGAGTACGGTTGATAACGCTAATAGTCCATAACCAATTGTTTCAACAGGCATGCCCCATAAGTCATAGTGGAATAACAAGAAACCAATGGCCCACATTTGCGCCGCTGTTTTAACTTTACCAGTCCAGCTGACTTTAACAGCGGCACGCTCACCTTCTCCCGCCATCCATTCGCGTAAAGCCGAGATGAAAATTTCACGGCCGATGATGATGGCAACAGCCGCTGCAACCCAAGGGCTAATGACCGCATCTGGCAGTGTTTCGTTAGGGATAAGGATAATAATGAGTGCTGTTGAAACCATGAGTTTGTCAGCAACAGGATCTAAGAACGCACCAAATGCGGATTCTTGATTCCATTTACGGGCAAGGTAACCATCTAGCCAGTCCGTCATGCCTGCAATAAAGTACATGGCACAACTCACGTATTGATTAATTGGGGCAGGGAGTAAGTAGTAGGCGGCTACCAAGAAGGGGATAAAGAGGATTCTAAAATAGGTTAATATAATGGGGGTACTCATTGGCAATACTCTGTCTTCAGGCTGAATGGCAGGTAGTCTACACCAATTCTAAGAGCTATGAAAAACATCATAAATTTTTTCTGCCAAGGCATGACTAATGCCTTTTACTTTAGCCAAATCTTCAGCGCTGGCATTTTGTACCCCTTGTAGCCCACCAAAATGTCTGAGGATTTGTTGCCTGCGATTTGGTCCAAGTCCTGCGATGGATTCTAAAACGGAAGTTTTTCGTTTTTTGTCACGTCTGTTACGGTGGCTGGTAATGGCAAAGCGGTGGGCTTCATCTCGAACGGTTGCGATAAGGTGCAGGGCTGGCGAGTGTGGGCCAAGATATAGAAGCTCTGATTGACCGGGAATGACTAAACCTTCGTGTCCTACTTTTCGTTCTGGGCCTTTAGCAACACCCACAACAAGGACGCCTTGTATTTGTAGCTCTTCAAGTACGGCTAAGGCTTCGCTAACTTGTCCTTTACCGCCATCAATGAGCAGTATCTCGGGTCTTTTTTCTGTGTTTGTAACGAGCTTAGAGTAGTGCCGCGTTAAAGCTTGGTTCATTGCGGCATAATCGTCACCTGGCGTGATGCCGTTAATGTTAAAGCGTCTATAGTCTGACTTTAAGGCACCTTCAGAACCAAAAACAACGCAAGAGGCAACAGTAAGCTCTCCTTGTGTGTGGCTTATATCAAAGCAATCAATACGTTTTGGGGGATTATCTAGCTTTAAAATTTGTTGTAACTGAGAGAGTTGCTGTTGATAGCCTGATTGGCTGGCTAATTTTGTTGAAAGTGACATTTGTGCATTGGTATTGGCAAGCTTAAGCCACTGCGCTCTCTCTCCTCTAGGTTGAGAGACTAAGTGAATATTGCGCTTTGCAATTTCACTCAAGGTCGTCAAAATCCATTCTTGTTGAGGGATGTCGTGGCTTACGATTAATGAATCTGGCACTTGTTTGTCTAAGTAATATTGGGGGATAAAGCTGGCCAGTAAGTCACCTTCGCTCATGTCGTTTGGTACTTTTATAAAGTAGGTTTTGTTACCTAGGTTTAGACCATTTCTTATGAAAAATACTTGTATGCAGCACGTTTCGGCAGCTTGTACACAGCTTAAAATATCTAAATTGCCTTTTTCACCGCTGACATATTGTTGTTCTTGTACTTTACGTAAGTTACTTATTTGGTCGCGGTAAAATGCCGCTTTCTCAAAATTAAGTTCGCTGGCGACTTGGTCCATTTTAGATGCAAGCTCTTCTACAACTTCAGAGCTTTTACCCTGAAGAAAGAGAATCGCATGGCGAATATCTTCTTGGTAATCTTGGTGTCTGACAAGACCGACACAAGGGGCTGAGCATCGTTCTATTTGATGCTGTAGGCAAGGGCGGTTTCGGTGAGCATAGAAGCCGTCTTCACATTGTCTGACCGGAAATATTTTTTGCAAGATATTCAGTGTTTCTCTAACCGCGTGAGCGCTAGGGTAAGGGCCAAAGTATTGGCCACTTTCTTTCTTGCTGCCACGGTATAAACCAAGTTTTGGGAATTCATGTTCAGAAAGGTGAATGTACGGATAGCTTTTGTCATCTCTGAGTAAGACGTTATAGCGAGGTCTGTGTTGTTTGATGAGTTGGCACTCTAGTATGAGTGCTTCACTTTCAGTATTGGTGATGATGATTTGAACGTCGGCAATCTGTGACACCATCACGGTTACTTTCGTGCCTTGCGGACGGTTGAAGTAACTACTGACGCGTTTTTTTAGGTTTTTGGCCTTCCCAACATAAATGATTTTGTTTGCGGCATTTATCATCTGATAAACGCCAGGTCTTTGGGTTAAATTATTGAGAAAGGCTTGAGCGTCGAAGGAGGGTGTTTCTTCACTCATCCTTCTTCGAGGGAAATACCGTGTCGGATAGCGAGGCGGGTTAGTTCGACATCGTTGTCTACTTCGAGCTTTTCATACAAGCGGTAGCGATAGGTACTGATTGTTTTGGGGCTTAAGCAGAGTAAATCAGATATTTCTTGGATGCTTTGACCGCGTGTAACCATCATCATGACCTGCATTTCACGTTGTGACAGTTTTGAAAATGGGGTTTCGTCTCCACCAGGTAATAGTGATAAGGCTAAACCTTGTGCAATCTCAGCGGCGACGTATCGGCCACCATTATGGACTGTTTCGATTGCAGTTTTAATTTCTTCAACAGGGCAGCCTTTAGTGACATAACCCATTGCTCCGGCTTTTAGTAAGCTGGCAGCAGACGGGGTATCAGTATGAACTGTTAGGCCAATCACTTTAACATCGGGGAATGTTTTTTTGATTTTTCGAGTGGCTTCTATGCCGCCAATGCCTTGCATGTTGACGTCCATCAATATGACGTCAGGCTTGTGCTGCCTTACATACTCAATGGCATCTTCACCGCTTTGCGCCTCACCAATGATGTCTACATCACCTAAGTCTCGAACGATGTGCTTGATTCCTTCACGAACGATTTCATGGTCATCGACCAACAAGACTGTAATCATATTGTTAATATCTAGGTGTAATTAGTAGATATAGTAACTAATTTATCGGGATGATGAAAGCCTCAGCCTTGTCCAATGAGGAATGAGTCTGAAGCGATGAGTTATTTCCAGTGAGAAGTGAGCCTAAAGAAATGGAGTGATAAGCGAAAAAACGTTCATGATTAAG
>JABHGC010000103.1 GCA_018672285.1 Methylococcales bacterium | reverse complement strand
TTCTGAAGAAGGATACCGGTTAGTCAGGGGAATGAATTTCTGGCATAGGGAGTTAATGGACCAAAGCCCTTCATCCTTTAATGGCTTATCAACCATGATACCGGTGCAATTATTCGCTGAAAGAGAAGACCGTTTTTTCTCACCAATAGGAGAATTGGAGCATGTGCGGTATGTGAATATTTTACCATATTCGCCAGGACAAATTATTCAGCTCGGTGCCGATCAATGGATGATATTTCCCTTTCATCATAAAGGGCCAAAAGAGCATCCTGACTATGATGGTACACAGCACCTTGGTTACGCCGTAAGAGTAATTCAATGACTACATTTATCGGTATTTTATCTCGTGAACACATCAGTCTTGCCAACTCAATTTTAAGCGAGAACCTCAACCAAGGGAGTCAAATATGGCTTGGTGTACGAGGCGTTGAAATTAATCATGTTCAGCATGGGAAAGTTGCACTTAATTCTCCTGTAGATATTAGTCACACCACATCAATACCCGGCACAATAACGAGCGCATTCTCTCATGACTGGTACAACCATATTCATGTGTTACCTAATCAAATGGCATTGGGCAATTTAGTCTCAGAACAAAAACGCACCGTTGAAGTGTTTAATGCGTTTGATTCACCTCAAACAACCACGGCCATCCTCAAGAAAAACACCGAAGGGATTTCCGTCCGAGATAAGGTGACCCAGCAACCACTCACCGACAAACTTACACTGGCACCGTTTCAATCTAATCTTTACCAAGTCGCTATTGATACCAGTGGTCCGCCTGTAATTGATGCGCTATTTCAGTTTCTATTTGACCCTGAGCAACCGCGACTAAGCATCACAGGCAACCGAGTGGTGGTCTTCCCCTTTATGGCCAACTGGGATAAGACCATTACACAGGAGTACCAATGGAAGACCGATGTACTGCAGTCGTATGACGGCACAGAGCAGCGTTTTAAGCTCAGGGCCAACCCAAGGCAGCAGTTTACGTTTAATACGCTCACAGAGGGCTTAGAAACTAACCGGCTGGATGCCTTATTGTGGAACTGGCAGTCACGGGTGTTTGCAGTGCCATTGTGGGTTGATGCTGCATTATTGTCAAAGCCTGTTATAGCTAACCAAGCCGCCATCATCGTCAATACACAACACTTAAATTATCAGTCTGAAGGATTGGTCGTACTAATCAACGGTCAGCAAGTAAAAGCCTTGGAAATCGCACAAGTAAAAAACAATGAACTCGAACTCAAACGGGTATTAAATGAACCGTGGCCGATTGGAACGATTGTGTGCCCAGCTCTACTGGCAAGGTTACCGGCACAACAAACCGTATCAAGATTAACGGCAGGAATCACTCAAGCATCATGGTCGTTTGAGAGCGATGGTAATGACGATGTGCAGTCAGAAACACCAGTACGAATAAATGCCATCTATCGGAATCATCCTGTTTTGACCTTTCAGCCAAACCGTTCAAATCCTATTGACCAACAATACCTGCGGCTCACCTCATTGTTAGATAATGGAGTGAATACCGTAACAATTGACGACCATGGCAAACAACCAAATATCATCAGTAGCGTTGAGTTAATTTTAGAAAACAAAGCACAAATAGCCGAGTTTAAAGAATGGCTAAAACAGTGTGCCGGACGTCACCAATCATTCTGGATGCCGACATGGCAAGCCGATTTACACAGCCTTGAATTAATGGCCAAAGGCTCTCGAAACATGATCATTAATAATATTGGTTACGCCATGCACTACCAAAGGCAGCCAGGAAAGCAGGATGTAATGATTTTACTGCGAGATGGTACGAGAATATATCGCCATGTTACTGGCGCGGTGATCAGTGACAGTAACAGCCAGAAAGAACTGCTCACATTCGAGAAGGCACTCAGCCAACCAATTCAGCCCAAGGACATATTGATGCTGTCATTTTTGGGACTGTGCCGGTTAGAGAGTGATCAGGTAGAGTTTGAATGGCTCACCCATGATATTGCTCGTGTAGGAATAAAAGTTCGCTTGCTCAGCTCAGAAGGTGCTTATTTAACATCATGACCACTTACCAAGAATATGAATCAAGCTTGTATTTGGGGGTGCCAGTTGAGCTATACCTCTTTACCAAAGGTACAAATATTTGGCGATACACCAGTCATGATGAATCCGTTGAATATGAGGGGCATGCTTACGCTCCAACCAATATCAGCAGAACTGCACCAGAATTATCTCAACAGCGGAGCAGTGCGGGCATCACCGTCACATTACCCAGAAACCACGATATTCCCAACCTGTTCAAAGTATTTGTGCCCCAATCAACATTGTGGCTAAAAATACTGAGGTTACACAAGAACGGCAGTAATCAAAATAGAGAGGCGATACCGTTCTGGCAGGGATTAATACAGGCGGTAAATTGGCAAGGTAGTGAAGCTAAATTAGCGTGTGACCCAATCACTCAGTTGCTGCAACGACAAGGCCCACGAGTTACTTACCAAAGTACTTGTAACCACATGTTGTACAGTAAACCATGTGGATTGGTTGCAGGTGACTACAAGGAAATCATCACGGTTGAATCTATTTCTGAATATAACATTCAGTCCTCATCGTTTAGAAAGCAACCCGACGACTGGTATGCCCTTGGTTTTTTATCGCGCCAGAATGAAGATTTCAGAATGGTCACAGAGCATAAGGGCGATACGGTAACTTTGCTATTACCATTTGAGAATTTACCTATTGGCAGTGAATTATGGCTCCACACAGGGTGTGATCGAACAATAAAAACTTGCCAAGATAAATTCAGTAACCATATTAACTTTGGCGGATTTCCCTACATTCCAACCAAGAACCCATTTGCTACCGGGATAGAGTGAAACCGGTAGCCTTAGGTTGTTTAGCTATGCAACCTCTCCAAATACGGCTACCCAGCCAGCGTCGCTCATTTTATAGCAATTATCTAAGTAAGGGTAAATAAAATCTAATTCTAAAAGGCTATTAATAACCGCCTGCCGTTTGCTTTCGCTTGCTTCATGTTCGCTTGGTACGATAATCCCTCGTGCGTTGTTGGATAAAAATAAAAAATCTAGTTGGTCTTCGTTTAGTGCGCTCATATTGCTTCCTTTGTTGTTTGTTAGTAAACACATTAACGCTTCAATCGGTGAACACTTCAAGTTGTTAATCTGCTTTTTAATATCCAACAAAGAACCCATTTTGAGACTGATAATGAATGAATCAATTCGTTGACTGAACCTGAAATTGAAGCGTTAATGGTGCCAATTAAACGCAAATACAAGGTAATATAGATATGAAAAACAAAAAATACTTTTACATAACCATTA
>JABHGC010000248.1 GCA_018672285.1 Methylococcales bacterium | reverse complement strand
CGGCATCGACACGCAGCTTGGTATTTATCTGGGTTGAGTTTTGCTGAGTCTTCCTTTTTTCCAATTCCGCCCGATGTGATGTTGGCGCCAATGGCGTTGGCTGATCGTAAAAAAGCTTGGCGTTATGCGTTTTTAACAACGATATTTTCGGTGTTAGGCGGGGCTTTAGGTTATCTGATAGGTATGTTTTTTATTGACTCAATTGAGCCAATATTACGGGATCATGGTTATTGGTCTCGCTATGAGATGACTCAGCTGTGGTTTGAAGAGTGGGGCATTGTGGCGATCTTTATCGCTGGGTTTTCACCGATACCCTATAAGGTATTCACAATCGCAGCGGGTGCTATTTCTATGGCATTTTTGCCCTTTATTCTGGCTTCCTTTATTGGTCGGGGCGCACGGTTTTACTTAGTGGCCGGGCTGATGGTGCTTGGCGGGGAACGGTTAGAGGATAAGCTGCATAAATATGTGGATATACTGGGCTGGGTAATGGTTTTGCTTATTGCCGTTTTCATTGCCTATAAAATGCTATGAGGTAGATAAGAATATCATGGTATTACCTAAGATTGTTGCGCTTTTGTTGCTTGGAATATTGTTGGGATGTTCTGGGCAAGGATTGGCACCTGTCGATCAAAGGGTATTACCGAATAAACATAAGTCGCCTAGTGTGGCAGAATCTTTATCAGTTGCTACGGGGGCAAAAAAAAGCGTAAAAAAATCTGGAATACGGGTTAATAGAAATTCAAAGTATTACCGGGTTAAAAAAGGAGATACGCTTTTTCTGATTGCTTGGCGTTACAACTTAAATTTTAAAGAAATAGCTAAATGGAATGGTATAAGAAAGCCCTATGTGATAAAAACTGGGCAGCGACTTAAAATAAAAAAGCCGTTAATAACAAAACATAAAGCTATATCTGGGAAAACGCAAAATAAGAATACACGTGTTCTGGCTAATAAAGCTGCGAAATCCCAAGTAGTTAAATTCAAAAAAATATCGTCTGCAAAGCTCAAGAATTCATGGGTTTGGCCGACAAAAGGTAAAGTAGTTCAAGTGTTTAATCGCAATGCTGCGAAAAAAGGCTTGGATATCAGCGGTCGGGCTGGGCAGAAGGTTGTTGCTGTGGCTGACGGTGAAATAGTATTTAGTAATAATAATTTAAGAGGATATGGAAATCTGATTATTGTTAAGCATAGCGATGATTTGCTCAGCGCTTATGCCTATAACAATACATTGGTCGTCACGGAAGGAGACCGGGTAAAACAAGGTCAGCAAATTGCGACAATGGGGTCAATGGGCGGTCAAGACGTATTGCATTTTGAAATACGAAAACTTGGCAAATCTGTAGATCCTATGTGGTACTTAGTTAAACGTTGACCTGCTGGGGAGGAAGCTAGTTATTAAACTGGTGACCTTAACGTTCTTTTGTGGTGGAGAATAGTAATATGGCAGTACAGGCCGCGTCCCTTAAAGAAGAAATATTAGAAGAAGAATTAGTCGTAGAAAAAGTCGTTAAAGCTAAAAAACCTAAAACAGTTGCAAAAAAGCCTGCAAAAAAAGCCGTAGCTAAAAAGCCTGCGGCAAAAAAAACAGCAGCTAAAAAAGCAACAACAAAAAAAGCACCTGTCAAAAAGGCGGCAAAAAAAGTAGCCGTTAAAACAGCTGCTAAGGTTGCAGACGACAAGAAAGAAAGTGAACCAAGTGATTCGCAAATGGATGCTACACGCATGTATTTGAGCGAAATTGGCGCTTCTAAGTTGTTAACAATGGAAGAAGAAGTCTATTTCGCACGTAAGGCGCAAAAAGGTGAAGTTGCTGCCAGACAGCGAATGATTGAAAGTAACTTGCGTTTGGTGGTTAAAATCGCTCGTCGCTACATGAATCGAGGGTTGGCTTTATTAGACTTAATCGAAGAAGGGAATTTAGGCTTAATTCGCGCAGTTGAAAAGTTTGATCCTGAGCGTGGCTTCCGTTTCTCAACGTATGCAACTTGGTGGATTAGACAAACCATTGAGCGTGCGATTATGAACCAAACAAGAACCATTCGTTTGCCGATTCATGTCGTGAAAGAAATTAATGTCTATCTTCGTGCTGCACGTACGTTAGCACAACAGCTTGATCATGATCCTAGTCCTGAAGAAATCGCCAACATGCTGGATAAGCCTGTTGATGAAGTGAAGCGAATGTTGGGTTTGAATGAGCGTATTGCATCGGTGGATACTCCCATTGGTAAAGATGCGGATAAACCTTTATTGGATTCAATCCCTGATGAATATAACCCTGATCCATCAGTGCATTTGCAAGATGATGATATCAATGCCAATTTAGATAAATGGTTGAATAAATTAAACGAAAAACAGCGAGAAGTGGTTGAACGTCGTTTTGGCCTACATGGTTATGAAAGTTCAACACTTGAAGAGGTTGCTAATGAGTTGGGTGTGACGCGTGAGCGGGTTCGCCAGATTCAAATGGATGCCCTTAGACGGTTGCGTGAAATTTTAGAGCGCGATGGTTTCTCTGTTGATGCCATTTTTCGTTAAAATAAATTAATCTGGTTACAAAGTGAATCGAAGGGTGCACGGAAGCACCTTAAATCACACTTCCTCGTAATAAACCCTACCTGTATGCCCATTCTTGACTATAGTTAAATAAGACCCTTTGGCATTGTTGTGCCAGTTGGATTGATGAATCGGTTAGGATTAGGTTTACACCCAAATTATGAAAGTTCTTGTTCTCGAAAATAGCCGATTATTTCAGAAGCTACTCTATAACCTGCTGGCAGAGCTTGGTTGTGAAGTGGATGCCGCGCGCTCTGGCTCAGAGGGTGTAGAGCTTCTTAAGAACAACGATTATGGATTGATTATTGCGAGTCAGCATATTTTTGATGCGTCTGGCGATGAATTTACCCAGTATTGCCGTGTGCACTCCTCTGATTGTCCCATTATGTTGCTGACCTCAGAGCCAAATGAGCGCTTAATGAAAAGCGCGAGTAGTGCGGGCATCACGGATATCTTTCCAAAGACCAATTTAGCCTATTTACGCGCGAACATACGTCATTACATCCAAGGTCAAAAAGGGGTGGATGTTGCAGGTGGTCGCGTTTTATACATAGAAGATAGTCCGTCAGTTGCACACATTATGATGGGGTATTTTAAAAAATTAAGTCTGCAGGTAACGCACTTTGAAAATGCTGAGCAAGCATTGGTTAACTTCTTAGAAGACGATTTTGATCTGGTGATAACCGATGTTGTGCTTGATGGCCCAATGAATGGTGTGGCAATGGTTCGCATGATTCGTGGCCAAAAAGGGGATAAATCTGAAGTGCCGATACTTGCGGTCACCGGCAGTGATGACCCGCAGAGACGGCTAGAGTTGTTCCGCGCGGGGATTAGTGATTATGTTATTAAGCCGATTATGGAAGAGGAGCTAGCGGCTAGAGTTGATAATTTGATCACCAGTAAACGCTTGATGGATCATGTTCGTGAGCAACAAAAAACACTATTCCAATTGGCGATGACCGACCAATTGACGACTTGCCATAACCGGCACTGTTTGGTTGAGTATGCGCCTAAGTACATTAGTGACTCAATCCGCTATAAATTCCCATTGTGTATTATGATTTTAGATTTAGATCACTTTAAACAAGTGAATGATGTTCATGGTCATAATGTTGGTGATGAGGTGCTTGCAGGGATCGGTGAGCTTTTGATGGACTCTTGTCGTCAGGGAGACTTCGTTGCGCGCTTGGGTGGTGAGGAATTTATTATCTTACTGCCTCATTGTCCGCCTGCAAATGCGATGTTGAAGGCTGAAGAAGTTCGCCGGTCCATTGAAGACCTGCATCCGGCTAATTTGTTGGTCACAGCAAGTATTGGTGTTGCCTGCATGGATCAAGCGCGTCATATTGACTTTGATGGTTTGTATAAGGCGGCTGATTTGGCGGTATACGAGTCCAAAGAAACTGGGCGAAATAGAGTCACGTTTGAAGGCGATATGGTGATTGTAGAGGAAGAGGCCTAAGGGGTGGTTGTTGTACTTGCTACTCACTGATCTGGTGTAGCGGTGTTGTGTATTTTTCTGGGTACTGTTTGTCAAAATTTTGATTGATCTTTAGCATTTCATTTTCGATCCAATCTTCTACCTCTTGGTTTACTTCCGCTAATTTTCTGCCTTGAGTTTCAATGGCAGGGCCAACGCTCACCTGGATGACACCCGGTTTGACTAAAAAAGTGCTTCTTGGCCAAAATTCACCGGCATTGTGAGCAACTGGAATGATTTTAGCCTTGTTTTTCTTGGCGAGTATTGTGCCGCCAACCCCGTAGTTACCCTTTTCTCTTGCAATGGTGCGAGTGCCTTCGGGAAAGACGAAAATAGACAGTTCTTGATCTAAAATCACTTTGCCTTCTTGGGTGATTTGGTTGATTGCCTTTAGGCCTTGGCTACGGTCAATCGCGATGGTGCCAAGTTGTGAAAGGCACCAGCCGAAAACGGGCACTTTTAGTAATTCTTTTTTTAACACCCATACGAACGGAGGGAAAATATTGGTGAAAGATAATGTCTCCCACGTGGATTGGTGTTTGCCTGCAAATACAACGGTTTCATTGCCGACGTTGTCTAAGCCTTTTACTTCATAGGTTAAGTTGCAAAGATATTTGAGCGCAAACAAGTTCATTGTGCCCCAGTAGCGAGCGACACCAATGCGAAATCGTAATGGGAATGCAAAGCTTAAAATCACAAGGGATGGGATTAAAAAATTTGAGAAGTGAAAGACGATTTTATAGAGTAGGGAGCGCAGGAACAGCATGCATGGGGTCTCTTATCAAGAAGTGCTCACATTCTACTGTGAGTGACCAACATTTACCAATTAAATACACGGTGTTTAGCGACGGGGGAAGGGTCGCCTTTTTTGCAGAAGGCGAAATTGATCATATATGGGTTTTTTAGCCTGAGAATATAGCTGGAATAACTTGTATTTGAGTATCTAGGTGAAGAATTGCGACTAAAGTAATAACGCCTGTTAACGCGGTGGTAATGAGTACACCGGTTTGAGATTTCATATATCGACTATGCCAGTGTCGGATATTGCCTACCATGGTTGCACCCCTGCTTATTATTGTTTTTATTGTATTATTTTTTTTGTTACCCATTACTCTATCGTGTTTTAGCTGTAATACAAGGTGGACGATTCCTAACTTGGGTTGCGGGGAATCCCTATTTCTCTATCCCTTACCCAGTGGGTGATAGCTGGGTTATTGGTGACGTGGTTGGTCACTCTGTGACCAATTGTGATTATCTCTACTTTATGTCAGAAAATTCTGACAATTTATAATGCTGTGAGATGACCTAGTCTGTGTATGTTTTGTGATGCGATTCACGTCAAATGTGATAATGAGTTGGCAGAAGGGATAATAACCCCTCGTTAGAATAAAGACTGGTATGAATCGTGATGGTCAATAGTCACTTCATTGTCACAAAGGTCAGACGTTATGAGCCACTCAAAACATAATGCTATTTTTCAAATGAAACAATATTCGGAAAATCGAATGAGCACTGAAGAAGTGGATTTAATATACGAGCACATATATGGGAATAAAATAAAATCGTTTCATCATGGTGAATATCTTTATAAACAGGATGCCGTTGCTGATGAAGTGTATGTTGTTAAGACGGGAAAGGTAGAGCTATTTGTTGAGGATGATAGTAAAACGGTCGTCTTTGGTGTGGTGAACAAGGGAGACATGTTTGCTGAGTCTGAAGTGATTTCAGGAAATAAGCGTTATACCTCTGCTAGAGCCCAGTGCTTCACCGAGGTTTATGTTGTCAATCGAGAAAAGCTGTTGTCACTCTTAAAGCAAAGTCATCCGATTGTGCGTAAGGTGAATCAGTCAATGCGCCAACAGTTAAATCGAATGCGTGATAATGTTGTGGAGTGTGCTCGGCCAAACCACCCGTTGGTGAGTTTGGCCAGTGTTATGTCGCTGTTGTCCTCTGCTGCAAACAGTAGTGATATTGCGTTAACGGACATTAATAGAACAATAAAAGATGTGGCCTCTTTTTCTCCGCTTTATGTTGACTCATTGTTAGCACAGCTCAAAGATTTCAGCCTTGTGGATATGAAAAGAACCAATGGGCAAGTCTATGTTCGGGTGGTGAGTCATTTATTAGAGAGAACTAAAAAAATCGTCAAAAGCTTTGGTGATGCGCTAGATCAAAAAATGAAAACAGAATTTCAAGCGATAGACTTACAGCAGGCAGCGCAAGTGGTCGGTGTGGATGCTTCGGCTTTATATGCCAAAATTCGTCAAGGAAAGCTGCCAGATAGTGTTTTTCTGATTCGTCAGGCAGAATTAATGCAACTGATGCATGAGCGTGGTGTGCAATATTTCAGGGGGACTAAACAAGAGTGTGAACAAGAGTGTGATGATTTGATGGGTGACTTGCACTTAGATGAGCTGTTGGATATTGAGGTAGATTATATTGAGAAAATAAAACGAGGTCGGTAATGTCGTTTTCTTAGCTGTGGAGAGTGTGCTTTGGCTTTACCTCCTGCTTCTACGATGAGGTAGGAGATAAGCTATTGCCTTTTGTAAACGGATTAACTGTTGGTTGTTGAGGTAATAGTCTGCGAAATAGTATGGCTGCCACCAGGTGCGACTTCAATGATATCATCAGCTGCATTCGCCGCTTCCACACAAATCATTGTAGGGTATTCGTCGTCACCAAAATCCCCCATCTTCGCCGCGTTCTCAGCCCACGGGTTCCAAACGACCGTTGTTTGGCTGCCTGCTTTTTCAACTTGAATGGTTCGGTTGAAGCCAGAATCCTTAATAGTGCAATCTGAAGTAGTATTTAAGTAGACTCTGTCAGTTGGCTCGGTGATGACAATATCACCCGATTGAGGTTTTTTAGCCCCATTGTCAAACTTATCTAAATACTCAACGCTATCTAGGCCACTGACCGACGTCTTCCCAGTATCACTAATATTGAAATACGTATGTAGCGCGCTACTGAGTGTCATGCTGTCATTACCGGTATTTTCAGCGGTAAGAGAGAATGCTAACTTTTCTCCTACAGAAACACTTAAGGTTAAGTTGAATGCGTGGGGCCAAATTGCTCGGGAGGCATCGGTATCGGTCAGTTGTACCTTTACTATAGAAAGCGTTGGGCTTACTTGCTCTGTATGAATGACTGACCAAAGTGCTGTGCGGGCAATACCGTGGGCAGGTTTGCTGCTGTCTGAAGGGTGGTCGCCAAACCAAGGCCAACAAATAGGCACACCGCCTCTAATGGCTTTACCTGCTTTAAAAACAGCGTGCTTGCTAACCCAAATAACCGGGGATTGATCTGTTGGAGTGAACGCGGTAATGTGACCTCCATGCAAACAAACCTGTGCGCGTGCGGCTGAATTTTCAATATCTATGAATATGAAGCCGTCAGAACTTGTCGAAAAAGTAATGTGTTCTGGAATCTCAAATTGTTGTTTGATGGTCTCGATAGTCATTAATATAACACCTCTCTTTATAGGGTTTTAAGGTCGGTTCGCTTGCCTTGATGCCAAAATTTATATGCGTATAAAAACGAATCGTGAAATCTAGCATGACGAATCAAAAATGCCTGCTAGAATGATTATAGTGTTGAATTTGAATTGTCAAGTACAGCGTTTTAAAAAGAACTGAATTACTTAAATAGGGGATCACATGGCAGACGCAGATATCGGCCTTATTGGCTTAGCAGTAATGGGACAAAACTTGGTTATGAACATCAATGACCATGGTTACACCGTTGCAGTTTTTAATCGTACACCCGCTAAAGTGGATGACTTTTTAAATGGTCCTGCTAAGGGTAGTAAAGTTGTTGGTACTCATACCATCGAAGAATTTGTTGGTGCATTAAAATCACCACGCCGTGTGATGATGATGGTTAAAGCAGGTGAGCCAGTTGATATGCTTATCGAACAGCTTTTACCTCATTTAGATAAAGGCGATATCATCATTGATGGTGGTAACGCTTTATATACAGATAGTAACCGTCGTACTGTCACGTTAAAAGAAAAAGGCATTAATTTCCTAGGTACTGGTATTTCAGGTGGTGAAGAAGGCGCGCGTTTCGGACCTTCAATTATGCCTGGTGGTAACAAAGATGCATGGCCACATGTTAAAGATATCTTCCAAGATATTTCAGCAAAAGCGGATGGCGACGCATGTTGTGAGTGGGTTGGTGAAGAAGGTGCTGGCCACTATGTGAAAATGGTTCATAACGGCATCGAGTATGGCGATATGCAGCAAATCTGTGAAGCCTTTCAGTTAATGAAAGACGGCATGGGTATGACTCACGCAGAAATGAAAGATACTTTTGAAGAGTGGAATAAAGGCGATCTTGATTCCTACTTAATCGAAATTACAGCAGATATTTTGGCTGTTAATGATGAAGATGGCACGCCATTAGTTGAGAAAGTGTTGGATACCGCTGGCCAAAAAGGCACGGGTAAATGGACCGGTATCAACGCCTTAGATTTAGGTATTCCTTTGACCCTAATTGGTGAAGCCGTATTTGCACGTTGCTTATCTGCATTTAAAGATCAGCGTGTTAAAGCGTCAACAAAATTTTCTGGCCCTACAGAAAAATACACTGGCGACAGAGCAGAAATGTTAAATGCCATTAAAGATGCATTATATGCGTCTAAAATCGTCTCTTATGCCCAAGGTTACATGCTGATGGACGAAGCTGCACGTGAATATGGCTGGAAACTAAACTACAGTGGCATCGCGATGATGTGGCGTGGTGGTTGTATCATCCGTAGTCGTTTCTTAGGTGAAATCAAAAAAGCATTTGATGGCGATCCAGATTTAGAGAATTTATTACTCGCTGACTTCTTCACTAAAGCGGTACAAGATGCGTCTAACGGTTGGAGAAAAGCGGTTTCATTAGGTGTTGAGTTAGGTGTGTCTATGCCAAGCTTGTCTTCTGCATTAGCATTCTACGATGGCTACCGTTCAGAGACACTCTCTGCAAACTTATTACAAGCACAGCGTGATTACTTCGGTTCTCATACGTATGAGCGTGTTGATAAGCCTCGCGGTGAATTCTTCCATACTGATTGGATCAAACTAGCCAAAGGTGAATAAGGGGAACGTATCATGGCAGAAGAAATAGAACCGTGTACCTATGTCATTTTTGGTGCGACCGGTAACTTATCAAAATTAAAATTGATGCCTGCATTGTATCATTTGGAAGTCGGTAATCGTCTTCCTGCAGATACGGTGATTTTAGCATCGGGTCGACGTGAGTGGACTCGTGAGCATTGGATTGGCGAAGTTCGTAAAATGATCGAAGCCAAAGCACGTGGCGGTATTGATGAGAAAGTTTTTGAAACTTTTTCATCAAAATTGCAGTACATTCAAGGCGATTTGCACGATCCTAAAGCGTACGAAGCGTTGAATGATCGCATTATGTCTGAAAGTGACTATCCTAAGAACATTGCTTTTTACCTGTCGATTAAACCGGGTGACTTTGGCGCTGTTGTGGAAAATCTCAGTAATGCGACCTTATTTGATGAAGCACATGGCTGGCGTCGTGCGATTATTGAAAAACCCTTTGGCTACGACCTTGAAAGCGCACAAGCACTACAAAAACGCTTGCACCGCTTCTTAAGTGAAGATCAAGTGTATCGAATTGATCATTACTTAGGTAAAGGAACGGTTCAAAACGTCTTAGTGTTGCGGTTTGCCAATGTCCTTATGGAGCCTTTATGGAACCGTAATTACATTGATCATATTCAGATCACACACTCAGAAGACTTAGGTGTTGGTTCTCGTGGATACTATTACGATGGTGCTGGTGCATTGCGTGATATGATTCAGAGTCACTTGTTGCAGCTAATGGCATTAGTCGCTATGGAACCACCTGTATCTATGGATGCGGAATCTCTACGTGATGAGAAAGTAAAAGTACTGAAATCCATTCGAACCATTCCTCAAAGTGCGGTACATGCTCATGCATTCCGTGCACAATACCGTAGTGGTATTGTCAATGGCGAAAAAGTGAATGGCTATCTTGAAGAGGGTGATATTCCTCAGGATTCAGTGACAGAAACCTATGCAGCGATTAAGTTGTTTGTTGATAACTGGCGTTGGCGTGGTGTTCCGTTCTACTTAAGAACGGGTAAACGATTGAAGAAGGGGCAGTCTGCTGTTTCTATTTGCTTCAAACGTCCACCACAGCAATTATTCAAAAATACCAAGATTGATCAAATCAGTCCTAACTGGGTATTAATGGGTATTCAGCCTGAAGAATGCATGCGTATGGAAGTCACGGTGAAAGAGCCTGGCTTAACAATGAAAACTCGTACCACTAGTATGGATGCCAGCTTCCGCCAGGAAGATGAGCAGTCAACAGATGCATACGAAGACTTGTTGTTAGACGTGATTGAGGGCGATCGCTCACTATTCTTACGTTATGACGAAGTGTCTTACGCTTGGAAAGTTGTCGATCCTATCTTGAAAGTGTGGGCAATGGAACGTGACTTCATCAACAGCTATCCTGCGGGTAGTTGGGGGCCTGAAGAAGCGCGCCGTATGTTCGCTAAAGAAGGTCAAAACTGGCGTCATTCCTTAGATATTGAGGATGGCACAGATGGCTGATTTGCATTGGGAAACATTTCCTGATGCCAATGCCGTTGCACAGGAGACTGTGCAACGCGTTCTAAAGTCGGCTGAACAGGCGATTGCTGAACGGGGTGTGTTTAAGTTGGTTCTAGCGGGTGGTCGCACCCCTGAAGCGGCTTATAAAATGCTGGTAGAACAGCATAAGGATTTTTCAAAGTGGGAAATCTATTACGGTGATGAGCGTTGCTTGCCGGTTGAAAATGCTGAGCGTAATAGCAAAATGGCACATGATGCTTGGTTAAAAGATTTTGATTTTGCGGGTATCTTTCCTATTCCTGCAGAGTTGGGTTCAGCGACCGCGAGCGCACAATACTCAGAGACGATTAAAGCGGCAATGCCGTTTGATATCGTTTTATTGGGCATTGGCGAAGATGGCCATACAGCAAGTTTGTTTCCAGGGCATGTTCATGATACAACAGAGCTTACACATGCTGTTGCAGATGCACCAAAGCCACCTTCTGATCGAGTCAGTTTAAGTGCAGCGAGCCTTGGTAATTCAAAGGCCGTATACTTTTTGATTACAGGTAGCGGTAAGATTGAAGCGGTACAAGGTTGGAAAGCAGGAAAAGATCTCCCTGTGGCGACCATTAAGTCAGCTTCTGGTGTTACTGTGTTAATCGATGAAGATGCAAACGCTTCAGCATAGAGAAACAGTAAAGTATAGAGGCGAATTTTTTCGCCTAATGATTTCAAAGAATTTCATGTTCAAATAACTACAATAAAAACCATTATTCCTTTTAATCCCACCTTTCAGGACAGAATATCGCATGGCGAAGGTTAAAAAACGCGTTACCTTTAGAACTATTCCCGAAGAGAAACAACGTCTAAACGAAATCAAAGATGGCCGAGGTGATGCTTGGCGTGATTGGGGGCCGTATTTAAGTGAGCGTTCGTGGGGCTCTGTACGGGAAGACTATAGTCATGATGGTAATGCATGGGATTATTTGACCCATGATATGTCGAGAAGTAAAGCTTATCGCTGGGGTGAGGATGGTTTAGCCGGTATTTCTGACCGCTACCAGACTTTAAACTGGTCTTTAGCGTTATGGAATGGTAACGACCCAATTTTAAAAGAGCGTGCTTTCGGCTTAACGCCTAATGAAGGTAATCATGGTGAAGATGTTAAGGATTACTACTTCTACTTAGATAGCACGCCGACTCATAGCTATATGAAGTACTTATATAAGTACCCGCAAGCTGAATATCCGTATAAAAAATTGGTGGAAGAAAACCAAAAACGAGGTGGTTCTGGTAAAGAGTATGAGTTACTCGATACCGGGATTTTTGACGAAGACAAATATTTTGATGTATTTGTAGAATTCGCCAAAATGAGCCCAGATGATATTTGCATCAGAATTGAGGCCTTTAACCGTGGGCCAGATGATGCAGAGTTACACATTATTCCGCATTTATGGTTCAGGAATATTTGGGCTTACAATAAAGAAGACAAACGTGAGCCAACCATTCGAACGGGTAAAACAGGACGTGACTATATCACTGTTGTCGCTGATGATACGGAAGGCGCTATCTTAGAAAACCTGCCTTTTGCGTATAAATTAGGTAAGCGATTGTTGTATGCAGAGTCCGATGGTGTGACGATGTTTACCAATAACGAAACCAATATGGAAGAGGTGTATGGTACTGTTGATAGCAGCCAAACACCTTACACCAAAGATGCCTTTCACCGTCATATTGTCAATGAAGAGTTTTCCATAAACCCTGCGAACCATGGCACGAAATCTTGTATTCAGTATAAGCGAATGATCAAGTCGGGCGAGTCAACGGTGGTTCGTTTACGTTTAACCAAAGATAGGCATGATGCGCCTTTGAATAACTTTGATGAGTTGGTCGCGCAAAAATTAGCAGAAGCAGATGAATTTTATAATTCAATTCATCCTGCTAAAGCCAGTGAAGATGAAAAGCTCATACAGCGTCAAGCATTTGCAGGTTTAATGTGGACCAAGCAGTGTTACTTCTATGATGTGAGCCAATGGTTAGACGGAGATGATAAAGATAATCCACCACCGGAGTCTCGGCACCACATTCGGAACCAGCATTGGCGTCATGTGAACTCCATGAGTATTTTATCTATGCCGGACAAATGGGAATACCCATGGTTTGCGGCATGGGATTTAGGTTTTCATGCCATCCCTATCTGTTTGATTGACCCCGAGTTTGCCAAAGAGCAGTTATTGCTAATGGTGCTAGAGCAGTTTCAACATCCTAATGGGCAAATTCCTGCTTATGAGTGGGAATTCTCAGATTTAAATCCACCTGTTCATGCATGGGCAGTTTGGCGGGTTTATAATATGGATCGGATCCGCTCTGGTAAAGCGGATCGAAATTTCCTAGAAAAATGTTTCCATAAATTGATGATCAACTTTACCTGGTGGGTGAATAAAGTTGATAAAGAAGGAAATAATGTCTTCGAAGGTGGTTTCCTAGGGCTGGATAATATCACCATCTTTGATCGCTCAGAAAAGATGGCCGACGGTACGGTGCTAGAACAATCGGATGCGACCGGTTGGATGGGCATGTTTTGCTTAAACTTAATGCGGATGGCTTTAGAATTAGCGCGTGAAAACCCTGTTTATGAAGGTTTGGCGACCAAGTTTTATCAGCATTACACCTATGTCGGTGCCGCGATGCAAACTAAAGGGAAAAATGATTACAACCTTTGGGATGAGGAAGATGGCTTCTTTTATGATGTGCTTCGTCATCAAAATGGCACCTTTGAAAAACTCAATGTGCGATCTTTAGTGGGCTTAGTGCCACTGTTCGCTGTAGAGCGGTTAGAAGAAGATTGGTTAGAGCCGTTCCATGAGTTTAGAGATAACCTCGATTGGTTCATTCATAACCGAATGGACGTGGTTGAGCATTGTGTTAATCAGGTGGAAGTCGATGGTAAAGACATCCATGTTTTAACCATTGTTGACCAAGAGCAATTAGAGCGTATTTTAGCGCGTATCCAAGACCCGGATGAGTTTAAGTCTGATTTTGGGATGAGAAGCTTATCCAAGCATCATAAAGAAAACCCATTTGTACTCGGGCATAACCAAGTGGGTTATGAACCAGCAGAAGCGGATTGTAAGATTAAAGGGGGTAACTCAAACTGGCGTGGGCCTATTTGGTTCCCAACCACCTTCTTGATGATTGAATCCTTGCGTAAGTTGCGTAAGGCTTATGGTAATTTGATTGAAGTGAAAATGGCGGATGGTGAAGTGGTTCACTTAGATACCATTGCCAGCGATATGGCCAATAACATGATTTCAATCTTCACCAAAGATGAAAACGGCCATCGCCCAGTTTATGCAAACACCAAAAAATTCAAAGATGATCCTCATTGGAAGGATTTAATCCTTTTCTACGAGTATTTCCATGGAGATACTGGTGAAGGTTTGGGTGCTTCGCATCAAACTGGATGGACAGGGTTGGTTGCTTCGTTAATAGATGAGTGGCGGTAATCGTTAGAACCGTAACAATGGTTGGGCGAATAATTTCGCCTCGAAATGATTTTAAAAGGAAAAAAGCATGACGGTGTTAGCTGGAGATATTGGCGGTACAAAAACGTTGTTACAAATTGCCGATGTGGCACCTGGCCAATATGACGTGAAATACGAAAAACGCTATGTGAGTGCTGACTATGATGATCTAACACCCATGGTGATTGAGTTTTTGGCTGAAGCAAAAACCAAGTGTGATTTTACGGTTGAGAACGCCTGCTTTGGCATTGCAGGGCCTGTTAAAGGTCGGTTAGCCAATGTCACCAATTTACCTTGGTCGCTAGATGCGGACAAAATGCAGCAAGACACGGGTTTGAAAAACGTAAGCTTGATTAATGATTTTCAGTCTGTTGGTTATGCTGTTGAAGTGTTGTCGGATGATGATATTGTCACCTTGCAAGAAGGCGCTGAACAAGTACAAGGCCCACGGGTGGTGATCGGGGCTGGCACGGGTTTAGGTCAAGGGTTGTTGGTTTGGATTAACGATCATTATGAGGTGGTGCCTTCTGAAGGTGGTCATGTGCAATTTGGCCCTGTGACCGAGTTAGAAACCGAGTTATTACAGTATTTGGCACGTGAGTTTGGTCAGGTAAGCTACGAGCGAGTGTCTTCAGGCCGTGGTCTGTATAATATTTACCGTTTCTTAAAGGACGCCGGTAAAGGGGTTGAGAGTGCTGAGTTAGGTGATGCGATCGCAAATGGCGATCCATCTGCTGAGATCAGTAAAGCGGCAGCCGCCGGTAATGAGCCTTTGGCGTCAATGGCACTGGACTTGTTTTGTGATATTTATGGTCGTCAAACGGGCAATCTGGCGTTAACGTGTTTAGCAACAGGTGGCGTTTACATCGGTGGCGGGGTTGCACCACGTATCATCGAAAAGATTAAAGAAGGCGGTTTTCTGCGAGCATTTAATAATAATGATAAGATGGGATATTTATTAAAGGACATGCCCGTTCACGTTGTTGTGAACGCCAATGTAGGCTTGATTGGTTCGGCAGTGGTTGCCAGTAGGATGTAAAGTATGCAGCACTTTGGTTTAGGGGGTATCTTATGGTGTGCCAGTGCATTGGCAATGGCTAATGAGGTTTCCTCTCAATCGATGCAGCAGCTTGACCTTGCCATTGATCGGCTCGTTTCTCAATTCCCCAAAGTCGTCAGCCCTGAACCTGTCTATATCCGCCCTGTTGTGGTGGCTAAACGGCAATACCGGACGCCTTTCTCCGATTACCTAACATCGCAAGTTAAATTTAAAATGGCCGCTTTAGGCTATCGAGTGCTGTCTGATCAAACGGTCAAAAATACACTCGGTAATACGCGTGGCTTAAGGGTTAAAGCGAAAAAAGTGGAAAAACTGAGTCACAGTGATGCGCTGTTTACGGGGGCAGGGCAATTGCTCAATGGTGTTTATACTAAAACGGAAGCAGGTTTAACGGTATCCTTATCATTAAGTGATGTTGAGGGTGTTCAGCTCGCTACGGTTGAGCAATTAATTCCCATTGTTGATGTGCCACTGCAGTTTGATGATTCTAGTGCGGATCAAATGGCCTCGATTGTACAGGTAGACTCAGAGGCTCCTCAGGAGCTGGTGCAAATTGCCACGAGTCGAGGTGGGGTCGCACCGGTTTATACAGAAGGTGAGAATATTCAGTTCACCATTCAAGTAAAAAAGCCGCTTTATGTTGCAATTTATGCGGTGGATTCTGAGCGCCATGTCAGTAAGCTGTTTCCTGAAGCGGGTGATGATGATTTTCTAAAACCTGGCGTGTTGTATACCATCCCGAGCTTTGATGCAAAATGGCATATCCAAGTTAAAGCGCCCTTTGGTTTGGATTTGGTGAAAATGGTAGCAAGTGTAGAGCGCCTTGAATTACCACGGTTAAGTGATCATGTTGGCTCTATTAGTGATTCCAGGTCAATTACCAAGCTGCAGATACATCAAAAATTGGTGGCTCAAAAAGCAGTTAACGCGATTGATGTCGTGCCATTTCTTAGAGCTGTAGCACGAGAGCAGGGTATTGAGATTTATGAAGATAGTGTGTTTGTTCGTACTGAGAAAAAAGAATAGTACTTGAATGGTGTATTCCTTTGCTGCTGCAACAATAGCGCGTCATTTTTGTAAATTGCGGTTAGGAATTCCCGTCATTATCAATCAATTTGCTTCGGAGATATAACAATGACATCGAAAAGTTTTTCACACTTATGGGTCGGTATCTTCTTTCTTATTTCTTCTTTTTCTCTGGTCATTTTAATGTGGATGTTTGTCTTTGTTTGGCAGCCGATCTGGACTGCGGGGTTTAAAGACTTTCATACGATTAGTAGTGCGATAAGCCAGCTAGATAAAACGGCGCAACCCGTATCTGAAACACTGCCCTTAATGCTTGAGACGATGAGTAGTATGAATCACTCGATGGTGAAAATGCAGGACATTATGAAAAACATGGATAGTTCTATGGGGAATATGGAACAAATGACGCCAGACATTAAAAAAATGACTGAATCCATGGACCAAATGAAGCAAATTATCGCCGCGCAAATGAAACAAATGAGTTTTTTAATGGGTCGACTTGAGAATAAAGTGCCCAATATTCGTCAATTTATGCCTTTTTAGTTCCGTGTTAGTTGGAAAGAAAGTGCTGTAAAGTGACTGTTTCGGGTGGTAAGCACAATTCATCACTGCAGTTTTGAAAGGTCAAAGAGAGTGGTATAAGGCGGTTGGTTGTATTGTTAACGTCTTTTGGCGTGAGTAAAATCTCAATGTGGGTTGTTCCTTGGTATACCGAGAGGGGTTGCTCAGAAAATGTCAGTGAGACGTGTTCTCCATGTGGGTAATTTTGTTGTTGTATGTGCCAATTCTCAGCAAAAGGGTTATTTGCGACTAAGTTAATTTGCGTTGCGATGAGTGCTTTGTCTAGTGGCTTGTGGCTATTACTGTGCCAACCTGAATCGTGCTTGAGGGTTAAGCGAAGGGTTACCGCATTATTATCTTTTACAATGGTTTCGGTTTGGATTCTTAGGTGTCCATTGGCAGCATATTGAACGTTGCCAATTTCACCATTGTTGAGTTGGCTAGCTGCTAATAAAATGGTGCCATAAGCACTTGGGTTTTGTGCTACCGACTGGGCAATACTGCTGAGCATTTCATCGGCTTTTACTTGGTAATTGTGTAAGCCTGTACGGTGGTATAATGCGACAAGCACTTGTAATGCAATGCCATTACCTGAGGGTTGTGCGCCATCAAGCCAATCTTTAGGGCGGTGAATCATGGGTGTTCCAGGTTCTGCCGAGCCCATAAAGAAACCGTATTGTTTTGCATCCCAAAATAAATTGATCATTTCTTGCGTTAGCTGTTCACTGCGTCGTAACCAGAGTTTATCTAACGTTGCGTCATAAAGCGCTAAATAGCCTTGGGCAAGGTAGGCGTAATCTTCTTGTTTTGCTGTTACGGCTGTTTTTCCATCCAAACTTGCGCGCCACAAGGTGCTGTTATTATAATGTTGCTGCCAAATGGTTTCGGCGGCGTTAATGGCAGCTTTAACATAATCATCACGACTCAAACCATAGCCGACTTGTGATAGTGCCGTGATCATCATGCCGTTCCATGCCGTAATGATTTTGGTGTCGATACCAGGGGCAACTCTAGGTTGCCTAGCTTTATAGAGGTGTGCTTTTATTTGGCTGAGTTGTGGGTAAAATAGGTTAGGGTCGAGCTGATTTTCTGTAATATATTTTGAGGGTTCGGACGGTAAATATAATATATTACTGGACTCAAAATTGCCGGTTTCTGTCACGGCATATAAATCGATGGCGAGCTTTGCAAGCTCAGGAGGGAGTATTTGGCTAAGCGTTTTTTTACGCCAAACAAAATATTTTCCTTCAACGCCTTCGCTGTCAGCATCTGAAGCAGAGTAAAATACACCATTAGGGTGACGCATTTCTCTTAGAACATAGTCTAAGGTTTCTTCAACGGTTGATTTAAAATATGGGTCTTGATTGAATTGGTAGGCCTGAAAATATAGCCGTGAGAGGTGTGCTTGGTTATATAGCATTTTTTCAAAATGAGGGACTAACCAGCTGTTATCCGTTGAGTATCGATGGAATCCTCCGCCAATTTGGTCATTAATGCCGCCTTTTGCCATGGCTAACAGGGCAAGTTCAGCGGCTTCCAAACTGTCTGCATCTGTTTGTCTCGTGGCATGATCCAGCAATGAAAAGAGAAAGGCTTCGTTGGGGAATTTAGGGGCTTCGGAAAACCCACCTTCTAAGGTATCTTGTCTTTTTAAGATGTTATCAATGGCTTTTTGTTGAAAGCGGGTGTTAAATGCTGCGGCTTGTTGTTGGTTGCCTTCCTGTTCAGCTATTGCCTCAGTCACTTCTTGAGCAATGAGTAACGCTCTATCAGGGTCGTCTTTCCAAACCTTGATGACATGCTTTAAGGTTTGTAGCAACTTGTCTGGGCTGAGGTAGGTTGCGGTATAAAAAGGTTTGCCATTCGGCATCATAATGACGGTCATCGGCCAGCCTCCGTGGCCGTTCATTAGTATAGTTGCGGACATATATAGGCTGTCGATGTCGGGCCTTCTTTCACGGTCGACTTTAATTGAGACAAAAAATTGATTGAGGTAATGTCCTATCTCTTTATTTTCAAAGCTTTCGCGTTCCATGACATGACACCAGTGGCAAGTTGCATAGCCAACAGATAAAAAGATGGGCTTATTGCTTTCTTTGGCAAGTTTAAATGCTTTCTCTGACCATGATCGCCAAAAGACAGGGTTATGTGCATGCTGGAGTAGGTAAGGTGAAGCTTCGAGGATGAGTGGGTTGATAAATTCTGGGCTGCCATCAGAGTTCAAGTGCTCAGTTCTAGGTGAGTAACTTTGTGGCATTGCGTGGTAAGCCTTTTGCAAATGCGGGGCTATTTGTCGTGGTTCATTTGCCATGCCATGACCATTGCTGAGTAATAGGGGCAGAATTAAAAGGGAGCGTGCGAGTGGTTTCATGAAGTTAACGCCTTTTGCTCTAAAAAAGACACACAGGTAACTGAGCCATTGAGATTTTTAACACTGTTTTGGGTTTTAAGGCAACTTGTGCTGCACATTGGTGATGTTGAAGTGGAGACTTTAGCACAGGTGATGTTGCTGTCTGAGTTGTTTGATTTTGCCTGTAGACTCGGTGTTGCTTCATGTTTGCAGGTAATTTGATCGGCTCAGGGGTAGCAGGGACTTGTAAATTTCAATTTGAAATATCGTATAGTGGAATATACTTATTTACTTTTTCTTGGTGTGGATTTAAACTCAATTCATAACTTAATTAACTTTATTGTTTTGTCAAACATTACCTACCTTTAAATAAGATAATGCTTACAAAGAAATAATCTATTTCGGATCGCCAAGGGGATATTACTATGAAATATAAGACCATCTTATCTTTTGTTATGACATTAATGTGTGCTTTGCCAGCATCAGCCAAGACGTTCACCGTTGAAATTGAAACAATTGATGATGTGTTGGTTCGACATGGTGAGGTGATCTCTGTTAAAAGCGGTACCATCAGCGCGAAGACGTTGGGGACTATTGATGGTGTGAATTTCAAAGTGAACCAGTTCGTCCATAAAGACGATATTTTATTAACCATGAAAAGTAAGTTGAATGCCGCTAATTTAGAAAAATCTAAAGCAGCGCTAAAGGGCATTCAAGCCGATATTCAATCTGCAACAGCGATTCACAAAAAAACCAAAAAAGAATATCAGCGCATTCATACCTTATATAAGGCAAAAAATAGTCCGGTCACATTATCAGAAATAGAAGCCATTGATGCCCGCTTTGAAAGTGTTAAGTCTACCGTCAGGGGGTTGCGCGAAAAACTTAGGGCTGGAAAAATGGATGTTGCGATTGCTGAAGAGGCCGTTGCGAATCAAACTGTTAGAGCACCTTTTGATGGTTATGTGCTGAGAAAATTTGTAGAAGTAGGTGATGCCGTTCAACCAGGAAAAGTGATGATAGAAGGTTTTTCGACCAACCATTTAAGAGTGGATGCAGCTGTTTCTCAGCGGTATCACGAGATCATCCAGAATGGTCAACCATTGTATATTGTACCTGAATATTCAAAGGATAAAATCCAGGCAACCGTTGAGTCTAAGCAACCAACTTATAACCGATTGAGCCATGATTTAATGCTGCGTTTGAGACTAGATGACAGTACGGGTTTACGACCCGGCATGCTGGTTAAGTCGTATTTTAAAGTGGGTGAAAAGAAAGTGATTCGTATCCCTGAGGCTGCAGTTGTGCGTAGAAGTGAAGTTGTCGCAGTGTATGTTATTAAGGATGAAAAGCGGGTTTTATTAAGACCTGAATTCAAGTCATAAGTGCATGACCGGTTAAATTTTCTTGTTTAATGC
This sequence comes from Methylococcales bacterium, assembly GCA_018672285.1. GTDB lineage: Bacteria > Pseudomonadota > Gammaproteobacteria > JABHGC01 > JABHGC01 > JABHGC01. The sequence continues at coordinate 64 of JABHGC010000248.1, read as the reverse complement.
CAGTGAGCTCTTCAAAAGCCTCATAAGGTGTTTTGTAGCCTAAGCATTTTCTTGGCCGGCTATT
>JABHGC010000299.1 GCA_018672285.1 Methylococcales bacterium | reverse complement strand
GGTTCATAAATGAGTAGCCTTGGCTGTTTGTTTGTGCTGTTTTGTCGCACTCATTATAACTAATGAGGCCAGGCATTCTCTTTTTTTTTTCGTTATTTATCAATAAAGACGCTTACTTTCAGACTTTTGCATCTACCTCACTAGACCAATTTGTAGACAAACTGTGATACTTATTTCGATTGTTTACTAACACGATCACAGCTTAAGGCTCACTTTTTAACTTTTTCAAAACAAAGCTCAGCGCCCTATCAACAAATGGCTTTTCATCTTGTTCAATAATACAGCTCTTACCTAGCTCGACCTCTTCTACTAGCTGACTGAGCGATTTCACACCCACTTTTGCACCCGCTTGATTCACAAACATGAAATTTGCCGTACCCGTGCTGTACCAAGCTAGCTTCACACGCTGGCGGAAATTTTCATCTTGGTCAGCATTAAACTCAAACCATGTGCCAAAAGAGAGTGTTTTTAGCTGTTCCGACAGTGCATGTTGGTGCTCTGATTGAACCTTATCTTCTTCTCTAACCAACTCGGGTTGAACCTCTAGCGAAGCATCAGGCGTTTGTCCTGGTTGCCACTGCCCTAACACGGTTAATAAATCCATTGTTTCCGACTCAGGGAAACCAATGACTTCTAAGCCTTTCTTCACCCGACCACGTATAATCTGCAATTGGTGAGGCCAATCTTCAGGTGTATCAACTTGTAGGGAAACCATCTGATCGACTACTTCAAAACAAGAATCCCATCGCCCACTGACTTTACTTTTTGGCAGTAACGTTAATACCAATAAATTGGCCCATGGGCCTCTGAGAATGCTCAACATAGCCTTAGGTAAGTTGGCATTTATTGTGGCGTCATAAATTGCTCGTGCGGTGCTTGCACGAGCAGCTTTTAAATCCTCTTGGCCTTTTACGGATTCAACCGCACGCTTTTCAATTTGGCCGCGTTTTTTCTCTAAAGTCGTGGTAAATGACTTAAAGTCATCTAATATGTTATCAAATATACCCAGATCTTCTTTGAAATCACTGAGTATCGTCATGACGGTTTTTTCTAATTGACTGAAAACACCGAGTTCATCTCGTTTTGACATTTGATTTTTATTGGCCGTTTCAGCCATTAAATTCAGTAATTGACGTGCAGGGTTATCCGCATGTAAAAACTCTTTATTCATTAAAGCCACTTTCAAAAATGGTGTGTGTAGGCGGCTCATAAGGGCTTTAGCATCACCAGGAATATTTGAGTCATTGAGCACATAGTCAAACATCATCCCAACAAGGTCGATTTTGTTGGCATCCCCGCCAGACAAAACGATGTCACCAGCGCTGCTATTGTCTGACTTACCTTGATGAAGCTGTTGATTAATCAACAGCTTCATTTCTTCCATGAGGCTCAAATTTTCTTCTAGTGAATTAACCTCAGACTCAAGAGAGCTGATTTTTTGGTTTTGGGCTTGAATTTGAGAGAGTGAATTTAAAACTTGATCGGCACGTGCAACACCACCAGTTGATTCAACTATCAAATCTTCGATACCGGTACGGCTTTCTAACACTTGATTAATGGCACGTAGCTTTTCAAGCTCATCTGAAGAAATGGGCACCGTGGATTTTTTGACTAATTGGCTAGGCTCATCACGCCGGCCTTGACTGGATGGCGTTATTATCGGCTTTGAGTATTCTTCGATTTTTAAATTAGGGAGTATTTTCGCCCGAATGAGCTGCTCGTTAATCGATTGGTAAAAAGGCGCAAGATGATTCACCAAGTGTTGCTCAAAGCACTTAAATGCTAGCACAACAACTTCTTGTTTTTCCAGAGATAAGGTGTGAATTGCGTGCTCAAACGCAAGAATAATATGTGCAGGGCTTGAGGGGAGATTGGGGTTATCTTCACCTAATTGAACACCACCACTGATGACAGCAAATCGTTGGTTTATGGCACTAATTTCTTTAGCATAAACCGATAAGGCGTGACTAATAATTCGCTTACCCGCAATACTCGTTTCTAGTATCTTATTATCAACCAAAGATAATTTTGCCGCTTTTTCAGCAGTTTCATCGAAGACCTTTCCTTGTACAAAATGCTCAAAACCTAAGTTAATTCGATGGAAAAAGGTGCTTTCAAGGTTTTCACGTTGCGCCTTAACTTGACGCATCAAATCAAAATAGGAAACCTGCAAGTCATTGCTGGTCGCATTATCAGACATATCGAATAATGATTCATCAAACTGATCTAATGACGCTCGGAGTAAAGGCGCAAGCTGCTTACTCGACACCACGCGCAATGTCGTGATGAGCGGCCTGAACTGCTTGATTATGTTCCACCTTTTTCCCTGTTTTTCATTTAGAGATGAGGGTTGTTCAAATTCGATCATGTTTTATCTTTTGGTTATTTGGCACAACAATTTTATCATGCAGAAAAGTTAATTACTAACTTACTTATTTAGAATGCCATAGCGAATAAAACTCAGCGACAATATTATTAATAATTATAGTTCAGTGAATATTCTTCGCCACCCTGTCAGCCATGTACAAGATGCACTATTATACATGGACTATCGTTAATAAAAGACGTTCAAATGTATTCACCAGAAAAAAGAAAGAACCATAGAAGTGGCTTAAGGCTACCAATTGAGCTTTTACTTGGAGAAACAGCGCTAAGTGGTCATACCGTTGATGTCAGCTTGTGCGGCATTGCTGTTTCACTTGAGGGCGCTGCACTACACATTACTACCCAGCAGTGTCGTATACGCCTCACTGTCAATGAAGGCCCTATTGAAGTTAACTGCATCCTTGTTCGTCAGTCAGCACAAGAAATCGGGTTAGAATTTATTGAAAGTTCGATTGAAAAAACTCGAAAACTCACCGAATTTTTAAAACACAAACTCTAGGGTTTAATTTTTACTGTTTTTTTTGTACTCTAAGCCACGCCTACTGTTTGGAGTTATCATGTCTTTATTTCGCACCTTAATGCTGCCTTTTTTACTCAGCGGATGTATCACAGGTGAAGTTGCCAAACAGAATATTGCAGATGGCTTAGCTTACCGCACTCAAAACCAACAAACCGAAGGTGTTACGACACTTGAAAATGGTTTGCAATATAAAGTCCTTGTCGCAGGTAGCGGCCAAAAACCCAATAGAAATAGTCGAGTCAGTGTTCATTACCGAGGGTCACTCGTAGACGGCACTGAATTTGATAGCTCCTACGCCCGAGGCAAACCGATTGTGTTTGGCCTGACTCAAGTTATCAAAGGTTGGGGTGAAGCATTGCTGCTAATGCCTGAGGGCAGTACATGGCAAGTCGTTATCCCTCCTGAGCTTGGTTATGGCATGCAAGGGCAAGGGCGAAAAATCGGCCCTAGTGCCACACTCGTTTTTACCATACAACTCATTAAAGTTATCAATATATGAGTACTTTTTGCTGGATTTACAAGTCCCCTAGATTTGAAGATATGTACATCTATCTCAGCAAGGAGGATGATTTTGAGCGCATTCCTGAAGTGCTGACCCCTAAGCTTGGGAAACTGGAATTTGTATTGTCTTTTGATCTAGAGACAAAAAAACAATTGGCTAGAGAAGACATCGAACAAGTCAAAACGAACCTATTAAATGAAGGTTTCCATTTACAACTCCCAGAAAATTTCTCACCACAAATGTTTTATGGGGAATAAAATGACCATCAGTCGCGACACACTCATTGCTGAGTTACACAAGATTCTTCCATCAGAGTCCGTAATACATCAAGATGAAGGCCTTTCCCCCTTTGAATGTGATGGGTTAAGTGCTTACCGAGAAAAACCACTCGTTGTCGTTTTACCGGAATCTATTGAACATATTAAAAGTGTCATTGCACTTTGCAAACAACACCTTATCCCAATCGTTACACGCGGGGCGGGGACAGGTTTAGCCGCTGGCGCCCTGCCGCTCAGCAATGGCCTACTGTTAGTCGTCTCGAAGCTGAAAAAAATCATCTCAATTAATCCCGATGCTAGATCTGCAACATTGCAACCGGGTGTACGGAACCTTGCTATTTCAGATGCCGCCAAGCCATACGGCCTATTTTATGCACCAGATCCATCGTCACAAATTGCTTGTAGCATTGGTGGCAATGTCGCTGAGAACTCAGGCGGTGTGCACTGTTTAAAATATGGTTTAACCGTCAATAATATCCTCCAACTCAAAATACTCACTATCGAGGGTGAACTGATTACACTTGGCTCAGAAGCGCTGGACACGCCCGGTTATGACTTACTGGCATTATTAACAGGCAGTGAAGGATTGTTAGGCGTTATTGTTGAGGTCACTGTTAAATTAATACCGATTCCACCGACCGTTCAAGTATTACTCGCAGCCTTTGATGATGTGAGCAAAGCAGGTGATGCTGTTTCAAGTATTATTGCCTCAGGATTTTTACCTGCGGGTCTTGAAATGATGGATCAGTTATCCATTAGAGCAGCAGAAGACTTTATTCACGCAGGTTACCCTGAAGATGCAAAAGCCATATTATTATGTGAAGTTGATGGCAGCCTTGAAGAGTGTGAATATTTAAGTGAACAGATTAAGCATCTCTTACTTAACAAAGGCGCGATAACGGTAGAGGTCGCAACGGATCCTACTCATCGAGCAACATTGTGGCAAGGTCGCAAATCAGCCTTTCCTGCTGTTGGCAGGTTATCACCTGATTATTATTGTATGGATGGCACAATACCTAAAAAAGCTTTATCTTTCGTTTTGACACAAATACAAGCTTTATCCACACACTACGGGCTATCTGTTGCCAATGTTTTTCATGCAGGGGATGGCAATTTACATCCACTCATTTTATATGATGCAAACACACCTGGAGAGCTGGACAAAGCGGAGCAATTTGGCAACCAAATTTTAGATCTGTGCGTCAAAGTTGGTGGCACCATTACAGGTGAGCATGGCGTTGGTAAAGAAAAACTAGATGCGATGTGTAGCCAATTTAATAGTGACGAAATAATTCAGTTTAAAGCCATCAAGCATGCTTTTGACGCCAAAGAGTTACTTAACCCAGGTAAAGCCATTCCGACTCTACATAGATGTGCTGAACTTGGCGCTATGCATGTTCATAACGGTGAACTCCCCTTTCCAGATATCCCGCGATTTTAATTATGAACACAGATGATAAAACTAACGATTTAATCGAACGCAGCGAACTGGCTTTAAGCAATAAAGAAACGCTGTATATTCAAGGTAGTGGCTCTAAGTCTTTTTTAATACCAGACAATGAAACAAATGCTGACCATGTTCTCTCTACTGTAGAGCACAAGGGCATTATAGAGTACGACCCTTCAGAGCTGGTTATTACAGTACGCTCTGGTACGTCACTTAAAGAAATTGAAGACACATTAAAGCAACACAATCAAAGGCTCCCCTTTGAACCACCGCATTTTGGTAAAAATGCCACCATTGGCGGTACAATTGCTTGCGGCCTCTCAGGACCTGCAAGACCCTATTTTGGTGCTGTACGTGACCATATACTAGGGATACACCTCATTAATGGCAGAGCAAAAGCGTTACAGTTTGGCGGCAAGGTGATGAAGAATGTTGCTGGATACGATTGCTCAAGACTGCAATCTGGAGCAAAAGGCACCCTAGGATTAATCCTCGCAGCAAGCATCAAACTTTTACCTGATTTTCCAATAGAAGTAACGGTTAAGACAGACTGCAGTGCAAAAGAGGCTTTAGTTTTTATGACTAAGCTTGCGAGGCTAGCCCTACCAATTACAGCAACGCTACATAGCGATACAACCCTCTACATCAGGCTCTCAGGTTACCAGCAATCCATTGACGCAGGTTTAAGTTTAATGAACTTAGAAGCCCCCTTTCAAGAGACAGATGACATCAACTGGCTAGAGGTAAGAGAGCATCAACTGCCGATATATACTAACAGTCAATTATACCGCTTATCTCTTCCTGCAAATGTTGAGGCATGCCCTTTCGAGGTCATTATGGAGTGGTCAGGTTGTTTGCGCTGGTTATGCTCAGAAGCACATTTAAAAGAAGCCATAACGTGGTGTGAGAAGCATGGTGGTAACCTAGTCTGTTATCAAACGGGAAAAACGTTAACGCATATTGATCCAGTGCTAAAAAATCTTTCTAATAATGTTAAACAAGCATTTAATTCGCAGAAACTCTGGAACCCTAATATTTCAATTTAATCCTGTATAAGGGCATATAACATATTTGTATTATACGATTTAGACAGTGTTATAATAGCAAATATTAAGGCGCCAAAAAGTCCACTTTTATAGAAATCATTAAGGTGATGCAGGGCTATAAAGAAACAGGCTTAGATGTCACTCTTAAAAAAGCAGATTCACGAACTGTTTTTAAGCGTAAGAGCAATGGGGAGGCAACCGGTTTTTTAGCGATAAAGGCGACTTTTATTACCTGATCAGGTTGTAAATAATGTGTTTGTTTTCCCGTTTCAATACCGTCACCCTCTACGGCTAAAATATTCAACTCAGTGCTTTGACCAGACGGTGATAACACTGAAAAGTGCTTCATTCTACCTATCCATGAAGGCAAATGCGTTACTCTGAACATTTTATAGCTAATATTCTTGACCTCGACAACATAAACACAGTGGATTTTGCTCTGCGCTAATAGCGGTTTTAGCTGCACATTAGAATGTCCAGCATAAGCTTTAACAGCAAGGTCACCGCAAAGCATATCGTCAAAACGAAGCTCAACCTCATCATTTGCTGTTTTCACCCAACTTCCTGAAACAGGCAGTTTTGCTACTATTTCATCAACAGATGCCTCCACGCTGGCCAACCACTCTTGATGCAATTGCTCTAATAAGCCTATCCATGGCTGTAATTTAGGATCATCCCAACTTAAAAGTGCAGCCATTTCATTCACTGTTTTGACAATTTCAGCAATACCCGTTTGTTGGTAACCCCAGTCAGGTAAGTTTTTATATACCCGGATGGACTGTTGCACTAAAGACAGTTGAAACTCTAAGGAATGAGATATCACATTATACCAAGCTTCTAATTGTGCCTTGTTAAAATCATAACAACTCACTTGAACGAATTCCGAATACAAAATAAACGGGTATTCACCATGAAAAATGCCTTTGACAGAGCCAATATGATCATCTCGACCGAGATCATTATCAACAACGCCGATTGATAATCTCGTACCCGTATTTAAATGATGCCCTGGAAAATTAAAAAAGACGGTACTTGAATTGTTGTAATGAAAGTCGAATTGTTGTTTTTGGTCAAATGAAATTTTCAACTGTAAATCTGGCTTGGCAAAGAAGTCATAATCACCGCCGACACTGGCCTTGCACATCACTAGATAAGGAACGGAATTCGGTAAAATGATTTTACTTGCTTGCCATTTATTCAACAACGCTTCATGTTTAAATATTTGGGGCGTTGCCCATGCTTCATCAGACACCCATTCCGGCTGATCTATGGCATGTGCAGACGTTAAGAAAAAGAGTATTGCAAAAATGAGTACAAAAAAATGCCTCATCGAGGATCTTTCCAGAGCACACTACCTTCAGTCATGCGCTTAACAAATGCAGGACATTTTCCATCGCCTATACCTGCAAAACCCCCGTCTGGCGAGCAAACAAGCTGTCCTGTCTGATCATATAAACTACTGTATTGATCACAACACTTTGCCGGAATATAGTAAAAAGTCTGTGAATCCCATTCTTTTTGAATAATCATGGCTGGAGGGTTACTAACGGGCGCGTGCTCTAGCTCCGCTATTTTATTCTCAAGCCAAAGGTTTTGTTGTTCACAAGCTGAAGTATTAAGCGTGAGCAACATTAAGAGCAATCCGCTCATGAGGAGTTTAAAAATCATGTTGAGTCCCTTTCTTTTTATCATTTTTTCAAGCGCACTAAACCCAAGTACTATATTACCTGCAATCAAAACAAATTGGGAGGTTGTCGACCAGACCGAAACAACACTACGAATACGCTGCCCGACAGGTGGGGAGATACATTTTAACAAACCTAAGGTGCCCTATCGCTCTTTAGCAACGCTTGAACACACCATTTTTAACCAATGCGCTAATTTGTCAGGTAATCCAAAAGCGGTTTCATATTTAGGGGAAATAATTAGGCAGTCGCACAATGTTGTTACATTGAAGGCTCAAACAAGAAGGATTGCACGAGAGAAAGCAAGAACCTATTGCCAAGGCAAGGGATTTCACAGGCTCAGTTATGAAGGTAATACGATAAGTTGTCGTACCGATGGAATTAATGCGCGCTGCAGAGCGAAATGGTACACGGTCTGCAACACGGAGAAATTAACTACACTTCCATCAAAGAGGTAATCTCCTGAAACTCTTTTTGCTGCGTTCTAAGCCAGCTTAAAATAGCTTCATCTGCTAATTCGTAGATTTTTTTATTGCGTGAAACAGCCAAGATTTTCAAATGTTTGACCAATTTTTCATTGGCTTGAACAGGAACTAAATTTTTATCTTTCATTTTGGTCTCAATGGTGATTTATTGTATGAGACATATAGTAATTGATATTTTACTGATATACAATTTAAAATATGAATATATTTAGGTAATATATTATTTATTTTAAGTTGCAATACTTTCATTCGAATCTAAGTTCCGTAGCAACAAGCCAAATTCAAGAGATTCAACACCTTCCACAGGAATATTAACAATATGACCCGAGCCTGGTGCAACGGTTTGCCGCTGCCCTTTCTCGCTTTCCATGTGTGTTAAGTACAACTGCATGTTGCCTGCTGGGGTCATCAGCTCTAAAGAGTCCCCCTCTGAGAATTTATTTTTGACATCAATGGTTGCCATTTGAGTTTCTGTATTGTAATTCAGCACTTCCCCAACAAAGATTTGCTTATCAGCAACGGAGTTACCTTTCTCGTAATTTTGATACTCATCATGGACATGACGGCGATAAAACCCTTCTGTATAGCCTCGATTAGAAAGCTTCTCTAAAGTGTCCATTAAGTTGATGTTGAACCCTTCACCCCGAGCAGCATCATCAATGGCTTGCCGGTACACTTGAGCCGTACGGGCGGCATAGTAGTGTGATTTGGTGCGGCCTTCAATTTTCAGTGAATGCACCCCCATCTCAGCCAACCGTTGTACATGCTGAATGGCACGAAGATCCTTTGAGTTCATAATATAAGTGCCATGCTCATCTTCAAATGCTGGCATCAGTTGTTCAGGGCGACCCTTCTCCCTTAATAAATACATACCATCATTTGTATCACCCTGCCCTAGTTGTGGCTCAGGCTTATAGATGACGGGCTGAACATCACCGGTTGTTGTTTCTTGAGCAGGTGTCGCGTCATATTCCCACCGGCAAGCATTGGTACAAGTGCCTTGATTTGGGTCTCGGTGATTAATATAGCCAGACAATAAACAGCGACCAGAGTAAGCGATGCATAGGGCGCCATGCACAAACACTTCGAGCTCTAAACCAGGGCAGTGTTGACGAAATTCTTCAACCTCATCAAGTGAAAGCTCTCTTGATAAAATAATGCGTTTTACGCCAACGCTTTGCCAAAATTTCGCTGCCGCATAATTAACAACATTTGCTTGTACTGATAAATGAATCACCTGTTCTGGCCAGCGCTCTCTAACCATCATAATTAAGCCAGGATCTGACATAATTAACGCATCTGGCGCCATTGCAATAATCGGCTCCATATCTTTCATGTAGGTTTTTAATTTTCTATTGTGAGGCGCGATGTTACTCGCCACAAAAAACTTTTTACCCATTTGATGAGCGATTTCAATCCCCGTAGCAAGGTTTTGAAGGTCAAAATCATTATTTCTAACCCGCAGGCTATATCTTGGCTGACCTGCGTAGACAGCATCGGCACCGTAGGCAAAGGCATACTTTAAGTGTTTTAATGTTCCGGCTGGTGACAATAATTCTGGTGCAAACATGACTAAACCCTTATGTTAACGCCCGGGATTCGACAAAATATGACAATAACCACTGGACTAAGTAGAAATGAGCGACGATTTAACCATTAATGATCAAGACAAACAAGCCATCCAAAGTATCGTTGATGAATGGCTCAGCGCCAGAGGTTGCGGCACCATAAAAGACCGCTTAAATGCAGCATTAGATAACATAGAGGCAGACCCTAAATATCATGCAGGACACTTCCATTATGCTTTTGCTTTAGGCAAGCAGAAATTGGGCATTGAAGATTAATGACGACGCTTTGAAAATAGCAATAATTCCTCCAGGTGATAAATTAATACCTCCCGAAGTTGATATAAATTATCCATTTCTTTGTGCAGTTCTTGTTGATTGTTGTTCGTGTAATGCGCCACAATCACACGCCCTAAATCATGCACCTGTGAATGTATGGCCTCTATTTTTCCATAGAGTGCTTCCGCGCCATGCACCTGCTGACCATCTCCATATAACCAGCGACTAAATTTACATTTATGACCATCTAAAACGGGCGGGGTGTCTTGTTTACCATGAATGTAGTCATTCATTCCATCAACCCAGGCACGATGCTCTACAATGGCAAGCAGCAATGGCAAGTCTCTCTGGCTGATTGGGTTTGCACTTAACCAACTGGGGTCAGGCTGCCAAACTTTAATCCAAGCAAGTACTTGATCAGCAGGCATTGGGTGTTCTATCGCATAACCCTGAGCCAGCTCACACCCTAGTTGCAATAACATTCTACCATGCTTAACCGTCTCAACACCTTCTGCAATAACACTGCGTCTAAAAGCCATCGCCAAACCGATAACACCATCTAAAATGGCTAAGTCATCAGGGTCTTCCAACATCCCCTGAACAAAACTTTTATCTATTTTAAGTTCTGAGGCGGGGAGCTCTTTTAAGTACGTTAGAGAAGAATACCCCGTGCCAAAATCATCCAGTGAAAATTTGACCCCCATTTTATTACACACATTCATCACACTTGAGATGTGCGTCATGTCTTCAAGAGCACTTGTCTCAATCACTTCTAACTGAAGATGACTTGGATCTACAGCTGAAAAATCAGCTAATATATTTTCTAGCCGATCAGTAAAATTATCTTGTTGTAACTGAAAGGCGCTAATATTGACACTAACGAAGCGTATGCATAATTATCACTAAACACTTTCAATTACAGCATCCATATCCAGGGTAAATGAGAATAATTCTCAATATGCAATTTATATTGTGACGGGGAACTATTTGAAACCATTT
>JABHGC010000136.1 GCA_018672285.1 Methylococcales bacterium | reverse complement strand
ATTCAGGTGTTTATAGGTCATATTGGCCTCTGTAATGTGTTTGGTAGCTTATTACTTTACACCTGAGTCTTACTTTACTCTATAGGTGTTTTTATTTAGCTACGACCAGAGGTCATGCACTTATCATACGAATTCAGGAGACAAATTATTTTAGGCCGAGAAACAGGGGGTTTAGTGACCGTGCTGTCAGGCCTGGATGCTGGAGAAATCATTCTGTCTGACCACTCGATGCGATAGGAGAGTATCATGATTGAAACCATCGTTTCTTATTTTCAGCGCTCAAAACTGACGCTGCTATTCATTTTAGTCTCAATGATGCTTGGTGTGGTGGCGTTGGTTGTCACGCCGAAAGAAGAAGACCCTCAAATTTCAGTGAATTTTGTCAATATATATATCCCTTTTGCTGGGGCGACAGCTGCTGAGGTAGAGCAGATTGTGTCGATTCCTGCTGAGCAAGAGCTTTCAAAAATTGTTGGGATAAAACATGTCTACTCGGTATCACAACCTGGTAGAGCGGTAATTACCGTACGTTTCAAAATTGGTCAGCGCGATGAAGATGCTATTTCTCGGGTTTATAATGCAATATACCAGAATGATGATTGGCTGCCTCAAGGAATGGGGGTTGGTAAACCGCTGATAAAGCCTAAAAACATTGATGATGTTCCCATCGTCACCTTAACACTGTGGACGGAAGATCAAACCAAAGGTGCTTATGAGCTAACCAAAATAGCCAATAGCGTCGAAAGTGAGCTGAAAAAAGTTAAAAACACACGCAATATTTATGTGGTCGGACATACTGATAGTGTTGTGCATGTCGTGTTTGATGCCAATAAGGCCAGTACCTATTCAATTTCATTCGATGATTTAACCAACTCTCTAGATTGAAGTAATATCTTAGGTATTTCTAATCATGCCAGTACATCTGGCCATATTATAAAAGACAACCAAACAATACCCGTTAAAATTGGGGATTTATTCACCAGTGTGGATGATGTGAGGAATGTCATTATTGGTATGTTTGAGGAGCGTCCGGTTTATTTGAAAGACATAGCCGATATTAACATTGGCCCTGATATTCCTAATAAATACACTTGGTTTGGTAAAGGCATTGGAGACCCGACTTTTACCCAGTTTGAGACCAACCCATCGGTCACCATTGCTATTGCCAAACAAAAAGGGAGCAACGCGGTATCCGTGGCAGATAACCTGCTCATCGAGCTGGAAAAATTAAAGGGATATGTTATCCCTGATAATATTCACATCGATGTGACTCGTAACTATGGAAAAACAGCGGATGATAAATCTAATCAACTATTAATAGAGCTGCTTTCTGCAACTGTATTGGTCATGCTATTGGTTTTTATTACCATGGGGTTGAGAGCAGGTTTTGTTGTTGGTGTTGCTGTTATTGTCACGTTAGCACTGACTGTGCTCGGTAATTTACTTTGGGGATTAACATTAAATAGGGTGTCCCTTTTTGCGCTGATCTTATCCATTGGTATTTTGGTGGATGATGCCATTGTTGTGGTTGAAAATATTTATCGACACCACCGTCTAAACCCCCATAAACCCTTGTCTGAGATTATTCCTGTCGCGGTCAAAGAAATTGGCGTGCCAACCATTGTGGCTACTTTAGCCATTGTGTTTGCGTTAGTGCCGATGGCCTTTGTGACGGGGTTAATGGGGCCGTATATGCAGCCAATTCCAATCAATGCCAGTACCGGTATGTTGATTTCATTGGTCGTTGCTTTTACCGCCACGCCATGGCTGTACAAAGTCATTATGCGTAATGTGAGCTTTAGTGCTGTTGAAGAGAAAGCAGTTGGGACGGTTTTTTTTAATCGGTTGTTATCTCCCTTTTTTAACAGTAGAAGCAAAGTTTTTTATCGATTGTCGTTATTTTCAGTCACTATTCTGTCTGTATTTTTAGCGATGTCGTTGGTGTATTCAAAGCATGTCATCTTAAAAATGCTGCCATCCGATAATAAATCTGAATTCCAAGTATTGATTGATATGCCTGAAGGTTCCTCTTTAGAGAAAACGTCTCGGGTTGTAATGGAGCTGTCAGAGTATTTATCTGTGGTGCCAGAGGTATTGGCATATCAAGCGTATGTCGGAACCAATTCCCCTGTCACTTTTAATGGCTTAGTACGCCAGTATGATGAGCGCCGTAGTGCTTATGTTGGTGATATCAATGTGAATTTAACGCCCAAAAGCGGTCGGTCTCGTAGTAGTCACCAATTGGTTCTAGACATTCGTCATGATTTACATCGCATTGGTGGTAGCTTAGGCGCGGTGATTAGGCTTATCGAAACACCCGCAGGGCCGCCTGTACAGTCACCAATTACCGCTGAAATATATGGGCCTGATCTTGATAAACAAGAAGCGCTTGGGCGCATTGTGAGTGATATTTTTAGGCAATCAGAAGATATTACAGATGTTGATTCTTGTTTGGTTGATGAAGATGCCTATCGTTATAAATTCACCGTTGACTCAGAAAAATCGCATCGTTATAAAACCGCTGAGTATGCCATTGTTGAAATGTTGGCAACAGCCATTGATGGCCGAGCGATTACTTACTTGCATAATGAGCATTCAAAATATGCTATGCCGGTTAAAATTGAGTTGTCACAAGCGGATAAAGCGGATTTTAATGTGCTAAAAAGCATGCGCCTTAGAGGGGTGTTTGATGACACGGTGCCATTGGGTGATTTAATTAAAATAACTAAAGAGCCGATTGAACATTCAATTTACCGCAAGGATATGCAGCGCTATGTCTATATTTTTGGCGATGCCTCAGCGCGATATGACAGCCCTTTGTATGGGATGTATGACGCTTACCAAGCGGTTGAAAAGTTGAGTTTTCAGGGCAAGCCTGTTGATCAGTATTTGATTCAAGCGCCAGATAAAATAGATCAATATGCAATTAAATGGGATGGGGAGTGGCAAGTCACCTATGAGACATTTCGGGATATGGGGCTTTCGTATATCGCAGGGTTAATTTTGATCTATGTGTTATTGGTCATACAGTTTAACTGCTATATCACACCGTTGATTGTGATGGCGCCAATTTTGTTTACATTGGTTGGGGCGCTGCCAGGGCATGCAATACTGGGCGAAAGTTTTACCGCCACGTCAATGATCGGCTTGATCGCTTTGGCGGGTATTATTGTACGGAATTCAATTTTGTTGATTGATTTTATTAATATTGATTATCGAGCGCGAGGGAATATCTATAACGCGTGTGTCACTGCGGTTACAACACGTTTTCGCCCTGTTATGCTAACAGCGGTTTCAGCGATGTTTGGAGCTGCTTTTATTCTACATGACCCCATATTCAATGGTATGGCCATATCGATGATTTCAGGTTTGATTATTGGGACGTTACTGACGCTCGTCATTATTCCCATAACGTATGGTTGGTTGTTAGAGAAGGGGGTTGTGAAGTCGAATTGATTGAAATTAGCCTATTGGTGAGGCACCAATAGGCGGGTTCAGTTTGTTTTAAAGGCCTGCGCCACTTCGGAGCGTGTCGGCTTTATCAGTTAGCTCCCACTTTAAGTCAGGTTCCGTTCGACCGAAATGACCATTTGATGCAGTTTGACGATAGATCGGTCGTAGTAGATCGAGCATTTGGACAATACCTTTAGGGCGTAAGTCAAAGTTAGCTGCGATTAAATCCTCAATTTTCTCATCATCGATGTGTCCTGTGCCAAAGGTTTCAACATGAATAGAAACCGGTTTGGCAATGCCAATGGCATAAGCAAGCTGAACTTCACACCGGTCTGCAAGGCCTGCAGCAACAACATTTTTAGCAACGTATCTAGCGGCATACGCAGCAGAACGATCCACTTTTGAAGGGTCTTTGCCTGAGAATGCACCGCCACCATGACGGCCAACACCGCCATAGGTATCCACAATGATTTTTCGTCCTGTTAACCCACAATCACCGACAGGACCGCCAATGACAAAACGGCCAGTTGGATTGATAAAATATTGCGTGTTATCAGAGAGCATATCCGCAGGTAGTGTCGGTTTGATTATTTCTTCCATGACCGCTTCAGTGAGCTGACTATGGGTTAATGATTCATCATGTTGTGTGGATAAAACAATGGCATCAATGGCGATAGGTTTATTGCCTTCGTAGCGGATAGTGACTTGTGATTTACAGTCAGGTCGTAATAGGGGTAGGGTGCCGTCTTTTCGAACTTGTGTTTGTCGTGCGGTTAGTTTGTGTGCATACACAATTGGCATCGGCATTAAAACATCGGTTTCGTTGCTGGCATAGCCATACATGAGTCCTTGGTCGCCAGCGCCTTGGTCTAAATCAATACCCGCACCTTCATCAACACCTTGGGCAATATCAGGGGACTGTTTATCAAGTGCCAGTAACACCGCACAGTTTTGACCATCAAAGCCGAGTTTGCCGTGGTTGTAACCAATATCCAAAATGGTCTCGCGGACAATGTCGGTGTAATCGACGACCGCGGTGGTGGTGATTTCACCCGAAATAATCGCCATGCCTGTGTTGACCATGGTTTCACAGGCAACACGTGCAGTTGGGTCTTGCGTTAAAATGGCATCTAAAATGGCATCTGAGCAATTGTCTGCGATTTTATCAGGGTGGCCTTCACCAACTGACTCGGACGATATGAGGTGACTACGGGGCATAAAAATTCCTTTTACATAAGGTTGCTGAATCACATGGCAGTATTATTTTTAGTGCTAGCGCACATTTTATGTTGCATGTGGTTATTCTTGCAGCAATTTTCCAGCATTCGAGCGGTTTTTTCAAGCGCCCATTTTGCCAGGGTTGACGGCAAAATGATAATGACTCAAACTGTTGCCGATTATACTGATTAATAATGGATGCTAAAAGAGACGAATATGACAGAAGATTATAAAGTTGCCGATATTTCCCTTGCCGACTGGGGCCGAAAAGAAGTTTCAATTGCTGAAACTGAAATGCCAGGTTTAATGGCATTAAGAGAAGAGTTTGGGGCGTCAAAACCTTTGGCTGGCGCTCGAATTGCCGGTTGCTTACACATGACGATTCAGACAGCGGTGTTAATGGAAACCTTAACCGCGTTAGGTGCTGAGCTACGTTGGTCTTCTTGCAATATTTTCTCAACACAAGATCATGCGGCTTCTGCCATGGCCGTTGCCGGTATCCCTACTTTTGCATGGAAAGGCGAGTCCGAAGAAGAATTTAACTGGTGTATCGAGCAAACCATTATTGGCCCTGATGGCTGGCGTCCAAATTTGATTTTAGATGATGGTGGTGACTTAACCATTATGATGCATGAAAAGTTCCCAGAGTTACTGGCTGATGTTAAAGGCCTTTCTGAGGAAACCACCACAGGCGTTCATCGTCTGCATGAAATGGTCGCGGATGGTAAATTAAAAGTACCCGCTATTAACGTCAATGACTCTGTGACTAAATCTAAATTTGATAATTTATATGGCTGCCGTGAGTCATTAGTTGACGGTATTAAGCGTGCCACTGATGTGATGATTGCCGGTAAAATAGCCGTTGTTTTAGGTTATGGTGATGTCGGTAAAGGGTGTGCTCAATCATTGCGTGGTTTAGGGGCAACCGTTTGGGTGACAGAAATTGATCCTATTTGTGCTCTACAAGCGGCAATGGAAGGCTACCGTGTCGTGACAATGGCAGAAGCTGCACCGCAAGGTAATATTTTTGTCACAACAACTGGTAACATGGGTGTGATTACTCATGAGCACATGAAAGCGATGCGTAATGAAGCCATCGTTTGTAATATTGGTCACTTCGATTCTGAAATTGAAATTGCAGAATTACGTCAATACACATGGGATAATATCAAGCCACAAGTAGATCACGTGATTTTTCCTGATGGTAAAAAATTGATTGTACTAGCAGAAGGTCGTTTGGTGAATTTAGGCTGTGCGACAGGCCATCCAAGTTTTGTGATGTCTAATTCTTTTACTAACCAAGTGTTGGCTCAAATTGAGTTGTGGGAAAAAAGCGCGAGTTACAAAAATGAAGTATACGTATTGCCGAAACACTTAGATGAAAAAGTGGCGAGATTACACTTAGCTCAGATAGGGGTTAAATTAACCACATTAACCAAAGAGCAAGCAGACTACATTCGCGTTTCAGTTGATGGTCCATACAAGCCTGATACATACCGCTACTAAGTTTTACCTAAGGGTGCAGCCTTGCACCCTTAGTTCTAGTCCCAATGTTTTCAATTTCTAGACCTTGCTCACATTACTTACCCCATACCATAAGTACGCCACGCGCCAGCTTAATGTCATCTCTGTACTAAAATGAATAGAGTGCACTCAAGCACCGTATTATTTTTTATTTAAAAAATGATGAATTAATGGAACCTGAATTCAAGTCATAAGTGCATGACCGGTTAAATTTTCTTGTTTAATGCCAGTGAGCTCTTCAAAAGCCTCATAAGGTGTTTTGTAGCCTAAGCATTTTCTTGGCCGGCTATT
>JABHGC010000106.1 GCA_018672285.1 Methylococcales bacterium | reverse complement strand
GTAGGTCAGCGAGGTTATCCGGTTATGAATGCTCATTAAGAGGAGGGGAGTACGTTCTAGCTGATCGTGCAACCTTGCAAGCTTCATTAAAGGTATGGTTAAAATCTGCAAATTCTGGTGATTTACAGGCTCAAGAGTATGTCGGTGAGATTTATGAGCGGTATGTGCATTATGACTCGGCTTTATATTGGTATAACAAAGCGGCTGATCGAGGGTCGAAAAGGGCGCTAGTCAACTTGGGTCACATGCTTGAGCGCGGTCTGGGTACAGAGAAGCAGCCAGTTAAAGCGTTGCAGTTATATAGGCAAGCGGCAGGCTTATCAGATCGTATTGATTATGAGTCGAGTATTAAAGAAACCGCTGATCGGTATAAGCAAGCAACATCAGAGAGTAAAGAGCTGGTTGCGAGTTTAAACAAAGACCTGGCTATTAAGCGTGAAAATATTGCAAAGCTTGAGTCACAAATACAAGGTTTAGAAAAGAAGCTAAATGCTCAAATAAAAGCATCTAAGGTTAAGCACAAGAGTGCGCCAAAAGCATCAGCACTTGAACGCAAAGAGCTGAACGATCTGAAAACAAAAATTGTTGAGAGCCAAGGTCTGCTTAAAACATCCAATGCTCAAATTGCATCACTACAGTCAAAAATTACTGAGCTGGAATCTCTTGAGCCTGCTCCTGAAATTGAAATTATTGACCCAACTCTGGTTGTAACTCGAAGTAAGCCATTTGCTCGATTGCGATCCATAGTGCCAACGCAGCAAATATCCGGTTTAGTGAAGTCTAAAATTGGGGTGAAAAAGCTCACTGTTAATGGAAGTGAAATTGCAGTCGTTCGTGGTGTATTTAAAACAGAAGTCGCTATTGATGCTCAAACAGTGAACGTGACTGTGGTTGCGATTGATAACGTGGGTCAGAGTAGCCAAGTTCAGTTTTCAATTTTGACGCTTGATGACTCAAAGCATGTTGTTGCTGAGCAGGTTGATTTTACCCCTGGTGGTGATTATCACGCCTTAATTATTGGTAACAATAATTATGACAAGATGGTTGATTTAGTGTCTGCTATAAATGATGTTAAAGCTGTTGATCAAGTGTTGACTGAAAGCTATGGGTTTAAAACACAGGTTTTGATTAATGCTAATCGGTATCAAATATTGACAGCTCTTGATGATTATAGAGCAAAGCTTAAAGCTGACGATAAACTCATCGTTTATTATGCAGGTCACGGTAATATTGATGAAGGAACACAGCGAGGGTATTGGCTACCTGTTGATTCTGATATATCGAAAAAAGCTAACTGGATTAGTAACCGAGAAATTAGCGAAGTAATTAGCTTATTTAAAGCCAAGCAAATCATGGTTGTTGCTGATAGCTGTTATAGCGGCACAATGACTACCAATTCTTTGCCGAGACCAAGCTTTGATATGCAGCCTAGCGAGAGAAAAGAGTGGTTAGAGTTAATTAGTGAAATCCAGTCGAGAACAGTGCTGACAAGTGGTGGTGTACAGCCTGTATTGGATATTGGGGCTGGTGATCATAGCGTGTTTGCTGATGCTTTCTTATCTGCATTGAGACTAAATAAAGAGTCGTCGCTAGAGGGCTATAGCCTGTATCGAAAAATAGTAGATAAAGTTAAGCATGACGCTGGTGTTCTTGACCTTGAGCAAATCCCCCAGTACTCGCCAATCGCGCACACTGGGCATGAGTCTGGTGAATTTATTCTCGTCCGTAAGCAGGCCAGTTCTCAATAATGGCATTACCTGAATATATTGGTAAATATCAAATAAAAAGTGAGCTTGGCAGTGGCAACATGGGCGTTGTCTATCTTGCCCATGATCCAACTATTGAACGTGATATTGCTATAAAAATGATTCATGCGAGAATGCTCGAAGAGTCTGGTGAGCGCGAGAAAATGTTAGGGCGGTTTCAGATTGAAGCGCATGCAGTTGGGCAAATCTCACATCCCAACATAGTTACAATTTACGATTATGATGAAATGCCGGATGGCTCCCCATATTTTGTGATGGAGCTAGTTGAAGGGCGTGAGCTTTTTGAGCTAATTCGAGTTAACCCAACCATCACGTTCGAGCAGATGACATACTTGATGCAGCAAGTCTTGTCAGGGCTTGGCTACACGCATGATCGTGAAATTATTCACTGTGATATAAAACCTCAAAATATCTTCGTTATGCGAGGGCTTAAGGCAAAAATTGCAGACTTTGGCATTGCTAAAATAGCGTATAAAGAGGGAGAAGATAATCCTGCCGGTAGTCCTCAGTATATGTCGCCCGAGCAGCTATTACAGAAGAAGCTCGATGGCAGGACAGACCTATTTAGTGCTGCTGTTGTTTTCTATGAGTTAGTAACGGGTGTAAGACCATTCAAGGGTAAGACGAATTCATTACGAGACTTACTACACTCAATAATGAAAGATGATCCTAAGCCGCCAAGCTCATTGAACCCAAACCTACCAAAGTCGTTTGATCGAGTGATACTCAAGGCGTTGGAGAAAGAGCGCGACGACCGTTATCAAACTGCTGCCGATTTTTCCGAGGCAATTACTCAGTCATACCGTGGCGATCAAAGGTCGAAAGTGCCGCTGTTTAAGCGTCCTGCTGTATATTGGCCGTTTTCGTTAGCAGTAGTAGGGATTGTGTCTGTTCTGTTGGCGAGTCGGCCTGACATTGTGATTGAAGCCCCCGTTAAAAAAATAAATTTAACATACGAAGAAAGTAACAAAATACTAACATTGCTGAAAGTGGCAAGATTCCATTTTAAGGTAGGTAGAATCGTCTCACCCCCTGGTAGCTCTGCGTTTGATGCTTATAATCAAGTGTTAAAAATTGACCCTCATAATCGAGATGCACATATTGGCAAGCAAGAAATTGTTGAAAAATTAGCTACAAAAATAAGGTATTTACATAAACAAGGTGAATACTCTAGTGCTAGAAAGAAACTTCACTTAAGTGTTAATTTATTTCCACAAAACAAACAGTTAATAGTGCTACAAGACGAACTATCGGATTAGAAAAGTCCTTTCATCAGCTTTAAAACCCCTTCTAGCTCTCAGTATATCAAAAAATTATAATATAGTGTTTACATGGTCTGTTGTTTGTAATAGCATAGTCAGAAATTAATTAATGAAATATATGCGAAATGAACACAATCATAAAAAATATAATTATATCTAGTTTGCTAGGCGCGAGTGCAGCTTCTAACGCAGACTTGATCGAAAATGATGGCAGTGCAGGATCAGTACAAGATACGACGAAGAGTGCGCTAGCAGTGATTTGTGGTGTCGGTGGGGGAAATATTGAAGTCGTTGAGCCTGGTGCTAACGATCTTATCGTGACACCAGTTGATAACGGCATTCCACTAGGTTTGTTTCCACGTCAATTTTTCATTAACGATAGTCCAGCAGGCACAGTGGTTGACGTTCCTACTAATGATGGAGCGCAGCCAGTGATTCAAGTTGAAGTAATTCCAGATGGAGGTGGTAATTTTGTCTTGCCGCCAGGAACGATCATTACACCTAATAGCGATGGCGTGACGTTTGCTGTTGTGGTGGATGGTGACGTTTTATCGTTTCCAAACTTGGACTCTGGCGCTACAGCCGGTGATGCTAACAACACTGACTTAAATGCAGTGTGTGCAGAGTTCAACAACCTACAAACAACTAATAGACCTTCTCTAGCCATTTCAGGCGAAGAAATCGCGGCTCAACGGCATGCTTTAGTCACCTTGCAAGCAGGTCATTTACGAAATATTAAAACTCGTTTGGTTGGCCTACGCTATGCAGCCGGTCAGTATAACTCAGAAGATTTTAAATCAAGCTACGATGGCACAAACGGTGCTGACACTATCAATTTAGTGAACGAATCACGATGGGGCGTTTTTTCAAACCTTATAAGTGGCTTTGGTCGTCGCTCTGAGAGTGATTTTGAAAGAGGCTTTCATCAAAACAGCAAAGGATTAACATCCGGTATAGATTATGTTTGGGATGAGAACTTTATCGCTGGGTTGTCAGTTGGTTTTAATAAAGTAGATTTGAATTTTGATGCTGGTGATAACGGTGGTTTAGAGACGCATGCTGTTAATACTACATTGTATGGTAGCTACTTTGCTGGAAAATTTTATATTGATGGTTCGCTGGGTTATTCACTTGGTGATATTGAGACTGAGCGTCGAATTTTCATAAATGGCGGCACAACTAACCGAACTGCAACAGGTGACACAAAATCAAATTCATTTTTAATGAGTATCGGCACTGGTTACGATAACAACAAAGGTTTGATGGGTTACGGCTTCTACGGTCAATTAAACTGGCTTGATGCCACAATTGATGGCTACACAGAAAAAGGGGCAGGGGGCTTGAATCTGGTTGTTGATGAGCAAGATGATATTAGTTCTTTAACGTCAGTGATCGGCACAACGGTTTCTTACGCCTTTAACACTAGTTATGGCGTGTTTGCTCCAGCAGCAAGACTTGAATGGGTGCATGAGTTTAATAACGGTAAACGCACGATTGATAGTGTGCTTGCTGGTGATGCGACTAACACAGTCATATCGCTTGATACAGACGATGTTGATAGTAACTACTTCACATTTGGAGTTGGTGGCAGCATGACAATGGAAAATGGCAGTAATGTATTCGCTGATTTTGAAATGTCGCTTGGAGATAGCGATTTTGAGAATTATGTTGTAACTGTCGGTATTCGAGGATCGTTCTAGTAAGAGGTAATGGTGTTACCCTATCACTTATCATCATCTTTTTGATAGCGATTTAGTGTGATACCGATAGCACTGGTCAGAATGATTATTATACCAAGTGTTAAGCCATACTTAGTACCTTCCTCGCCCAAATAAATATGATAGAAAACCCCTGCATGACCACTTATCAAAATAAACCAGTGGAACTTCAATAAACTTCGTTTACTCATAACAGCTCTGATTCCATTCATCCATTAGATTATCTCTGACAATAAAGCACATAAGGCCACGCAAAATAAACAAATTTATCTAAGGTTTGCGTTTAAAGACGCTGATTAAATCTGCTCTCAGTGAATAATCAATACGAGGGTCTGTCGCGATTAGAGCAACCCTAGCATCCTTTTCAAGCAGCCAGCTTATGTGCTGGTCTTGCCAAGGCTCCATGTGCAATTCCCGAAGTGTTGCACAGCAAGCATTTAGACTTGTTTTTAGTTCTTCTTCCCACAAACTCATTTTTTGGCTCTTGGTTATTATGTTTTTTGTTCTATAGATAGTAGTTAATTAAATAACTATTTGCAATTAATTAAATAATATTATAATATTGCGGTATATTGTAAATAAGCGAACTGAACTCACTATGAATAATGCAACACAAATTAGTCAGAGCAGAAATGACAAAAAACAAGTAACTGTAGCTTTAAGTGAAGAAACAATTGAAATGTATCTTGAGCTTAAATCTCGATTTAAAAAGCAGGGTGATAAATATTCACTAACTGTTGAAATTGAGAAAATGGTTCGTAAGGCACACACTGAAAATATCGGTTTATTTGCCTTTTCAAATGTTGATTCAGACGCTCGACTTTGTGGAGTATCAGCATAATGAATAGACAATTAGCTACAGTACAAGTTCAGCAGATTGGAAATGACTTATTTGATGTGGTTGACAATATTGCTAATTCATATCTGTCACAAAGTAAAATACATGGCACTGGATTATACGCTAAAAAGTGTTTGCTCCCTGGCGATGTACTTGGCGAGCTTGATGGGCAAGTTATTCCCTGGGCTGCACACGAAAAATATGCTCTTACTTACGAGTGGAATGCACTCAGTGATGAGCGGCTATTGGTCAGAAGTTATCGCACACGATATAGCTATATTAATCACGCAAGAACACCAAATCTAGTGCTTGAGTACAATCCAATTCGCGTTGTTGTACATCGTGCTATTGATGAAGATGAAGAGCTTACGCTGGACTATCGTTTAGAAAATTTGCCAAAAAATTATATACGGAATAAAGGACAATACTACCTGTAAAGGAATTTTAGTGAAATGAAATGATAAGACTACTATCAGAAATTTGCAGCGAGGATGGGGAACACGTCATAGGACGTGGCCCAGGCGATAAAAAAATATTTGATTGTTTTAATGACGCTGAGCCATTTGGTACAAAAATAGCGAATGAACACAGCATTGATAAGACTTTTTTACGAGTTATAGCTGTTGAGTCAGGCATGCAAAATAGTCTAGGTGGTTCCCTGGGTGTCGTTACGAGTTTTAATCCAGAGTGGTCGTTTATAGAGAGAAAATTTTAGGGAGTATGTGGTGTTTATTTATATTTTATTTGCTGCGGTCGCTGGCGCGGCCCAAATAGGCACTTTGTATTTATTGAAAGAGAATATAATTCCCAATCATTTTTACGCTACACCACTGATATTATTTAGTCAGTATTTGTTTATTTATGCTTATACAAACAGCCCTAGCTTTTTGACTATATGGTTTGTGACTACAGCCCTAACAAGTTCAATGGCCTTTCTGAGTGGTTATTTCATCTGGGGTGAAACTGTTAATTCTGTCAATGTTATTGGTATTTTCTCGATTTTCTTAGGTATGTCACTTTTGCGTGTCTAAATGCGTATTCTCCCTGAATTACATCCACCTGTTTTCATGTATGTGCCACCACAAGCGGGGGGTGATTGACTAAGCTGCTTGGGCCATCTCTAAATAAGTTTCGTTACCAAGAACTTCAACAGATAGCGCGCTTTTATTAACGAGAAAATATCTAATAGGGCCGTCAAGTTGGCTAAAATATGTAAGTTCTGATTTATCGTAAGCAACTGCGGCTGCTGTAAATGACCCGTTGTCAGCCAAAAAAACAGGTACTAGCTTGCTCCCTGAAGCGTATTCGTAGGCTTGAATTTCTTCTATCGTGACTTCACTAGCATGCTCAGATAAAAAAGACTCTTTGCCGTCAGGCGTATTTATGTAAATTCCCATTATGAATCAACCTCAGAGACAGAGCAGTGCATTTCTTTTTTTCCATCTCTATATGTAACTCTCAATTCTAAGTACTTGCTCCGCAGTTTTCGTATATCTGTCCATGCACCCTTTGCAAATAATTCAGGGTTTAGCATATAGATACCTGTATCAATTCGAGTCATTATATTTTTCTTCACAAAACCTGTGAGTGCGTTGCTGATAGACTGAACTTCAAGCCCTATTTCTCTAGCTACGATTCGTTTTAATGCTGCATTTATGATTAACTCACTATTGTAGTTTAAATGCTTTACGAGGCCGTATAGAACTTTTGAGCTTGATTTAGGTAAGTCATTTAATTTTATCAGGTCTTCTAGGTATAATTTCACAAAAGGAGGCTCATCTGGGAGTTTATGGACTTCTGTTAATTCAGTGTTGGTCTCTTCGCCAGTTGAGCGGTCAACGGTTGTTTTTTTTTCAACGTAAGTTATTTTAGCCATTTTATTTGTCTGTTTTTATTGTTGTTACTCAAATATAAGTAATGTTTGGATTGTTGTCAAAGTAAATGTTACTTGTATTTGAGTAACAGTGTTCATGTGTTTTTACAGAAATACTTTAAATTTCATAATACCTTTACCCTATTTGAGTATGAACCTTACTCAAATAGGGTAAAGGTATTACTCAAATAGAGTACAGTCCTAAATTAAGGAAACAGTTGGTGTGTAAGGGATTGAGGTGATTTTTTAGAAGAAATCCCTTCTCTTATCTTATATTCTCTAATTTGAATGCTAGGGGGTAACCCCCTTGCGACCCCCTTAACAATATCGACAAGTAGACGCGAGCTTTCTACTTGCTGCTATTGTTTTGTGAAAACCTAGCGACTAGCTGATTCTTGAGCAACGCCTGGTTTGTTTACCTTTGGTAAACTTTTACCAGCAGCGAGGCTCGCAATTGAGTTATCAACAACACTTCTAAGCAATCGCTTTGCTGAATTATTATCTAGCTTACGATCCAAGGCGAACCTTGCTGCCTCACCTTGAACACTATAAACACCTGCGAGTTCAGGGTGCTTTTTAATGGCTTCTTTTGGCTCCATTGTTTTAAATGCTTTACTAAGGGTGTCTTGGTGTTCATTAACCTTATCGTTGCTGCCTTTAGTTGTTTCGACAACTTGTAAATGTGGCTTCAAAAATTTCACCGTTGGTCGAGATTCAGCCATAGTTTTAGTGAGAGCTTTGGCTGATTTTTTATTTTCAACTTTGAGTGAGTACTGAGGTGTAGCGGTTCTTTTCTGACCATTGGCAAAGGATTTACCTGCCTGAAAAGTGATGTCTTTTTGATCGTGTTGAATTTCAAATTTGTTTGTCATTTTTCGGTCAAAAAATTTGGACATAAGAAATTTAGGTATGGTAGATGACTTTGATAGCGAATCGTCTGCTTCATAAATAACGGTTCTGCCACCTTTGGGTTCATTTTGGAATTTGTAGTCTTGGCTTTTTTCAAGCACGAAAGTTTTACCATTCTCATCAATCCTAGAGTCGATTAAAGCATCTTTGACGGCTGCTGGGTTTTTGATGATTTTGTTGTAGTTGTTAATTCTAGCTCTGTCTTCTTTTTTGAGTGGAGCAAGTTCAACAACACCACTTTCTTTGAGTTGCTTATAGGCATAAGCAAGTGGCCCAGCAGCAAGAACGTCATTTTTGTAACCGCCACCAATTTGACTGTGAGCGCCTACGAACTGCACCTCGGTTATATTTTTATTCTGGTTACTGATTGCTGAGGTGAGGGGGAAAGTGTGTCGATATTCATTTAAAGCGACAAGATGAGTAGTGTTTTCAACATTCTGGTGAATGCTGAGTTCTTTACCTAAATGAGTATGAATTTGAGGTATGCCCATGCTGGCAACAGTGTCGAATATGGTCATGTTTTTGATTTTTGGCTTACCTGGCTTGATTAGATACTCAGATTTAGCATTTTTGCTGGTGTCGGGTATGCCATCGTCGATGATTTTGTTAGAAAGCGCCCTTGCTTGGGCTGCACCGCGAGAAAATCCGACAATGTTTACATCAACTTCTTTACCTGGGTATTTGTTATGATATGAGACAACTGCATCGTAAGCCGCATCTATTCTCTTGTCACCACCTAACCCAGTCCCACCTTCTAAGCCTTTTCTGATTGCACTAAAAGCATCAGATATAGAATCAATTTTTTCATCTTTTTGAGAGCCGACACCATCAAAATAAACTGCTTCTGAGGGCTGTCCTGGTAGCGCTTTTGAGTTGTATGATTTAGGTTTGTTTACATTGTATGAGAGGTCGCTTTTAACTGCTTTGTCAGCGTTGTAGAGTCTCGCTACGTTGGAGTGAGAGCCATGCCTCTGGTCATTCTGACGACTATTCCCCGTTCCATCGAAGTAGATTGAGATAGTGCTTTTCTCATTAATCATTGGAAACTTCCTTGGCGATCATGCAGGTTAAGTCGTCATACAGCCCCTCTTTATTACTAAAAAAGTCTTTTAAAGGCTCTATACAAGTAGAAATATCTTCATTGTTACTTTGAGAGTGTTCAATGTGTTGAACTACTGAAATTGTGCTTTCAATAGCAATCTCTTGGTGGTTAAGGTGTTTCATCAGTATTCCGAAGGCCAGTTTTTGTATTTTTTCAGACGTTTTTTTGTTCATTCTGGTCATCCTCATCATTGTTTAAGCCCTCATCCTCGAATGGAATATCATCTTGATCTTCTTCATTCTCGTTATTGTTTGGGTCAAGATTCATCAGTTTATCAACCTTTGCAAAAGTGATTTAAAAATAAATAAATTATATAAATACGTTGACAATATATTGCTATTAATTTTAGTTTATCATAAAATCCTTATTAAGATAAGATTCAAAACTATATATTTAAGGAATAAATATGAACGCGTTTAAAAAGCTGGCATTGGGTGTAGCAATGTCTGTTTCATCTGCTGGGGTTTCGCTAGCTGCTCCAGTTGGAAAGCCCATGACTGGTGATGTAGCGGTATCTTGCCAGGTTGTATTGTGTCTAGCTGCGGTTGGTTCAAGACCGTCCGAATGTGCTAAGCCGATGGCAAAATATTTTTCAATTCGTGCAAAAAAATGGAAAAAAACTTTCCGTAAAAGACAAGCATTTTTGTCCCTTTGCCCTAGATAGAACACCTGTTTTACCGGTTGCTCGTACCTAAATATATTCAATGTTTATGCGTGTGATCGGCTTTCCTTTCTCAAATTCTGAAATTCTGCACCAACACTTATTCAATAGTTGCATCTATATAGTATCGACTTTAAATATCATATAGTTCTTAAGCATAAACATAACTAAATTAAAAAAATATCAATTAATCTATTGCTTAAGGCTATCAAAGTATTATAAAATGCTTATCAATATAACAAGACATGAAATTTATTAAGCAGATAAGCAAATTCTGCAAACGGACAGACGATGATTGGTACTGATGTAAAGATAACTGAGAAAGATTTACCTATGTGGCTTATTAATGGCCTGGTGAGTGAAATACAGCTTAATTATATTACATACCAAACAAATGGCTGGTTTGAAATTTCGATATTTTCAAGTGAAAACCCAGAACCAAGGGTGCTTGAAAATAGTCGCGGGCAACGTAGGCAGTTCAAAAAATTTGAAACAGCTAAATCGTTTATCCATAAATATTATCCAACTAAACAATTAAAACTTAACTTCACCGAGGTCTAAAAAAATGAAATTTAATTCAAGAAAACTATTAAGCGTATTGGCTGTTGTGTCTGTAGCTCTTATCCCAGAGATAGCATTAGCTGCGGCACCTTGGGAAAATACTGCTACTAATATTCAGAAAGAACTTGTGACATTGGGCGGTATCGTTGGTGTTATCGCAGTTATCGTCAGTGGTTTTATGGCGTGGTTCGGTAAGATGACCTGGGGTCGTGTTGCTCAAATCGCTGGTGGCTTTGTATTGGTATTAGGCGCGGCTGCAATTGTTGAATTCTTTAAAACTGCTGTAGCGTAAATGAGCGATCAAGACCCGCTGTTTGTTGCTCTAACCAGACCGGCCACTATATTTGGTGTCCCAATGGAAGGAGTGCTTTTCAACATGATGTTCACAAGCATTGTGTTTATGGCAACAACAAACTTATTTATGCTTATTCTTTGTATTCCAATCCACGGACTTTGTTGGTTGGTAACGATTGATGAGCCAAGGTCATTTGCTCTTGTAGCGCAGTATATGACTACTGCGAATATGCGAAATAAACACTTTTGGAAGGGGTCTTCATATAGCGCCCTTGAGACAGTAACCGACTATGAAAAACAAAAAAATAAAACACGCGACTCAGCTAGCAAACGAAATTCCAAATAGCGATAAGCTGCCGTACTCGGTTCATATCTCTCCTAGCGTTTTGAAGACGCGAGAAGGTGATTATTTAAGCATTATTAAGCTGGGCGGCCTGTCATTTGAGACAGCCGATGAAGACCAGTTAGATGCTTTGCATGAAGCTCGTAATAATATGCTTCGTAACATTGCACATCCATCCGTTAGCGTTTGGACAAATATTATTCGTCGTAAAGCGAATGATTTTCCAGAGGGTGAATATAGTAATGATTTCACCAATGGTTTATATGAAAAATATCGTAAAAAGGTAGTTGATACACAGTTCTATGTTAATGAGCTTTATGTGACTGTTATAAAGCGACCGCCTGCTAAGATATTTGGTCTAAAAAATTTATTTAAGAAAGATGCTAAAGCTTTAAAGCGACAAGCGAGAGATAACCTACAGGATATTAATGATATTGTAGATCAAACCTTGGCGGCTTTTGGAACGTATGACCCAGAGCTATTAACGACTTATGAGAACAACGGTATTATGTTTTCTCAGCCTCTAGAGTTTTTGGGTTACTTATTCAATGGCACATTTCAACCCAAACCACTTTTAAGAGAGCGTATCTCTAATACAATTGGTACTTCACGCATATTTTTTGGTCGTGAGGCAATTGAGGTAAGGCGTACTACAGACTCTTTTGTTATGGCTTCTTTAGGTATCAAGGAGTATACCCCGCAAACGTCACATCAAATGTTTGATGAAATGTTGACGTTACCATTTGAGTTTAATTTAGCTCAAAGTTTTAGCTTTATTCAAAAGGATAAAGCTGTAAAGCAGATGATTATACATCGTGATCGTATGACAAACGCAGGTGATCATGGTGTATCACAAATTGAAGAAATCGAAGATGCACTTGATGACTTAGTATCAAATCGCTTTGCAATGGGTGAACACCACATGAGCTTTTTGGTTAAGGCTGACACACTTGATGATATGAGTAAGAGCTTAGCTATGGCTGAGTCAGTACTTGGAAACCAAGGGATTGTAAGTGCAAGAGAAGATTTAGCACTAGAAGCAAGTTTCTGGTCTTTATTCCCTGGTAATTTTGGTTTTAGAACTAGAAAATCTCCTGTTACCAGTCGAAATTTTGCAGGCTTTTCACCGTTTCATAATTTTCCGCAGGGTAAATTGCATCGAAACCTTTGGGGTGATGCGCTTACTACATTTAAAACTACCTCTAGCAGCCCGTACCATTTTAATTTTCATCGTGCAGACTTAGGTAATGCGCTTGTTATTGGGCCATCAGGTACGGGTAAAACTGTTTTCATGGGGTTTTCTCTTGCTGCAATGCAAAAATATGACGTTCAAACAGTATTTTTCGATAAAGATAGAGGTGCTGAAGTTGCGGTTAGGGCAATGGGTGGCCAGTACCAAGTTGTAGACCCTGACTATGAGACTGGATTTAATCCACTACAGATGGAGCCTACGCCATCGAACATCCATTTTTTAAATGGATGGATCGAAAAAATGGTAGAGATGAGTGGAGAGAAAATTAACATTGAAGAGGCTGATACAATTAATCGCGGTTTGAAAAGCATGATGAATAAACTCGCTGTTAAGTCTCGTCGATTAAGTGTTTTAGTATCGTACCTTACACCTGAGTTGAAGAAAAAACTGAGTCAATGGTATGGCGAGGGCAAATATGCGTTCATGTTCGATAATGCCGAAGACAAGATGAACTTGAATAACAAAAATTTAGGTTTTGACATTACCAGTTTGCTTGACGACCCGAAGTTACGCACACCAACCTTGATGTATATATTTTTCAGAGTTGAGAGCCTTATGAACGGCCAACGTTTTGCGATGATTATTGATGAGGGCTGGAAGGCGCTTGATGATGAGTATTTTGAGCCGAAAATTAAAGACCTAGAAAAAACAATTCGAAAGAGAAATGGAATCGTCATATTTGGTACAAATAATGCCTCAGACGCTACTAAATCAAGTATTAATTCAGTGATTGTTGAGCAATCACCTACTAAGATATTCATGCCAAATATTAATGCGAAGTATGAAGATTATGTCGAGGGTTTTGACTTGTCGGAAAAAGAGTTCCGCATTATTAAAGAGTTGCCTGAAAAATCCAGGAAATTTTTACTCAAGCATGGTGACAACTCAGTTGTTGCGATACTTGATTTGGGTGGAATGGATGATGAAATTGCAGTCTTGTCAGGCACCAGTTCAAACGTAGCAATACTCGAAGAAATAAGAAAAGAAGTTGGTGATGATCCTGCTGATTGGATGCCAATATTTCAGCGCAAGCGAGATGGTGCGAAGCCTGTCAGCTTAGTTGAATAGTATCTAACTGATAAAAGAGCGTAAAAACCCGATAATTGTCTATTTACTGGCTGGTCTAAAGATCTATATTATGATAGTCTTACATAGATAATTAATAAATTAAATTTACATTTTGTCGTAAAATGTTGTTTTGACGTTCATATTAACAGTTTATGCAAAAGTGATTAAGGGGAATATAAGATGAAAAAGCGTTTAGTTTTAGTAATTGGTTTAATGATTGGAAGTACACAGGCAAACGCTTCTGGTATCCCAACAATTGATGTCGCAAATATTTTACAAACGACAACGACTTCACTTGAGTCTATTTCACAGACAGTCGAGAGTAAAATACAGACTGTAAAAGAGACCATTATTGCAAATGAGTCTGTGGCTCAAACATTAAAACTGGTGGAGACTGTGAACAATCAAGTCACTCAGATAACAGAGGCAAAGGCTAGGTTGCAGCAGCAGTTTAAGCAATTTGAATCATTAACAGGTTCTCGCGGTATGTCTGATTTGCTTAATAGTCAGGCTGACAAGCTTAAAAGGCGTTTTACACCTGGTAATTGGCAGGATACCTTGGCTAGCCTGAACACCGGAAATACAGCGGATGTACCTGATAGCTTTAAGCCTTTTCTAACTGCGTCTCAGAAAAATATTGATTCATTGACTGCTCTGGCTGACCTGTCTGATGAGACTATGGGGATTATTAAAGGAGAGGCAAACAGTACCTCACTTGGTTTAGCTTCGGCAAATGCAACTCAACAGCGTGTTGTACAAAATGTTGATGCGTATGAATCTTTGAATAAGGCCATTGAAGATACGAAAGATATGAAAGGTGCCACAGATATGGGGAATAGGTTGTTAGTTCAAAATGGACTTACAACTAACGAGTTATTACAGGCTGTTACGCTTTCAAATATCCAGGCGTATGAACAACAACAGAAAGAACTGAATGAAGATATTGCTAATAGAAAAGCTTCTGATTTTACAGTTCCCGATGTTCCTCTTGGTGGAGCTAAGTAATGTCTACGGTTTTTGATCAACTTGTAAAGACGATTGATGCAGCCACAAATACATATGTGACTACAACAGCGTCTAATTTGGCAGTAGGTTTAAAACCTGCTGTTGCATCCATACTTGGCCTTTATATTGTTTTATATGGGTATAAGGTATGGATGGGAGAGGCTAAGGAGCCTTTGCCTGATTTTATTACAAGAATGATCAAAATATTTATTATTCTTGGTGTGGCTTTAAGTGTATTGACATTCCAAAGTGTTCTAGGTGATTTTTTCTTTCAAACTCCAGATGCTTTAGCATCTATTATAACTGGTCAGTCAAAAGCTTCTATAGTTACAATACTGGATTCTCAAACAGATGTTTTTGCTAGCATTAATAAGAAAATTTTGGACTCTGATGGTTGGGTTGTATATATAGTTGCAGCAATTGTGTACTTGGCATCTACCTTATACTTAGCCTTTTCAGGTTTTCTCATTGTTATGGCCAAAATTGCATTATCTTTGATACTAGGAGTTGGGCCGCTATTTATTTTCTTTTTGATTTTTGATTCATCTAAGAAAATGTTTGAGGCATGGTTACAGCAGTTAATTAACTTCGTATTTGTTCTTACTTTAACTATTGCGCTGCTTAGTTTGACAACGACTATGATTGACGAACATGCTGCATTCTTGATGAATGAGAAGAATATCTCCTGGGGAGATACAATTCCTTTAGTTATTACGTTAATTGTTGTTTTCATGCTGCTAAAGCAGTTGCCGCAGATAGCATCCTCACTTTCTAATGGTATGAGTTTGAGTTCAATCGGTTGGGCTGAAACTGGAGCAGGAAAGGCGGGGATGGTTGGTAGAGGTGCTGATAGAGCTGCTACTGCTGGGGCGAAGGCTCTCTTAAAGCGACGTAGACGTAATAAAATTAAGAATGCGACACCATAGAGTCATTTATTATTAAAAATTACTAGCCACCCTTTCGGGTGGTTTTTTTTTGCACAAACTACAAGGGTTAATTGATAATCATATTGTTTTTATATATAGGTGTTAGTTTCTAAGTTTTTAAAGTAAATTTCTAATTTAGTTGATTTCTTAATCAGATTATAATAATATAGCGGACATACTAACAAATAGTGATGTTTTGAACTTCTGAGACACACAATTGGAGAATCTGATGAAAAAATTAAAACTAGCACTTGTTACGTTAAGTTTAGTTGCCGTAACAGCTTGCAGCTCATTTAATCAACCTAAGCACTGTAGCCACGGCTTTAGCAGCTTTTTGGGGAGCAATGATTGTGGTGAGTTACGCCCTGTAAATGGTGGTTGGTAAAATGTCTGTGAAAGCTTCTGAGGAAAATCAGTTTTTTGATGAGTCCGCAAATTGGGATGAAGAAATCCACGACAGGTCATCTGTAAAAGTTAAAGTTGCATACACTATTGCAGGTGTTGCCTCAGCTATATCATTAATTTCTGTCTTTGCTGTTGCTGCACTGGCTCCATTAAAGCAGTCCGATGCTTATGTGATTCGAGTGAATGATGTAACAGGGCAAGTGCAGGTTATGAGGCCGCTAACTCAAGAGTCACTTCCTCAATCTGAGGCTATTACTAAATATTTTGTCGCAAAATATGTTACAGCTCGCGAAGGTTACATGAGATCAAGAGCGGAAGATGATTATGTGACGGTGAGTAAGCTTAGTAACAAGCGGGTTCATAGACATTATCACGCTGCATTTACACCAGATAACCCAAAAAGCCCAATTAATGTGTACAAAGATCGGGTTGTTGTAAAAATTGATATTGAGAATATCAGTTTTTTATCTAATAACACTGCTTATGTACCAATAACTCGATCATTACAGTTTGACAGTAGGACAATCAAGAAGCAAGAAGCTGTGACTTTGGATTTTCGATATGTACTTAATCCGAAGAAAGAAAAAGATCGTTTGATTAACCCAATGGGTTTCGAAGTTTCGTCTTATCGTGTAGACCCAATGGTTGTTAAATAAGGAAATCACAATGAAAAAATTACTTCTTAGCGCAATGATTTGTGCATTCTTATCTCCTTCTGTTTCAGCTTTGGACATACCGAGTGAAGGTAGAAGGGATGCTCGGGTTAAAACGATAGCTTATAGTAAGCATGATGTTGTTAAAATAGTGGGCCATTTTGGTCGATCTTCTCATGTAACTTTTGCAGATGATGAAATTATAAAATTTATTGATATTGGCGATTCACTTGCTTGGGAAATAACACCTGCACAAAATCATTTAATCTTGAAGCCAAGAGAAGATGAAGCTGACACGAATTTAACTGTACTTACTAATAAAAGAGCATATCACTTTGAATTAAGAGCAAAGGACGCTAAGAACATAACAGATAAAAGCCAAACTTTTGCTTTAATGTTTGAGTATCCTGCTGAAAAATTAGCAAAGCAATTAGCTATGCAAGCTGCTTTGGAAAAGATTGAAACGGATTCTAATAAGTCAAAAGTTTTACCTAGCTCAAAAGCAATAGCGCCAGGTGATTGGAATTGGAACTACACCAAAAAAGGCGATGATGAAATATCACCTCGTCAGGTTTTTGACGATGGTGAATTCACATACTTTCAATTTAACCCACAGGCTGAGGCTCCTGCGATTTTCTTAGTAGATAGAGACGGTAATGAGAGTCTATTAAATTATCATGTTGAAACAGGGCAGGGTAGAGGGCATTTTTTAGTAGTACAGCGAACTGGTAAGCAATTTGTACTGAGAAGTGGTGAATATGTTACCTGTATTTTTAATGAAAATAAGTTTCGCGGAAACAACTCTCTTTTACCGAAAGAGGGAGCTTATCAGTCGAGTTTAATGCCAAATAACTCACGTCATAATTTTGCATCTAATGAAAATACATCAAGCTTTGGCACATTTTAAGAATCAATCAAAACTAACTGAGAACAGCAATGAATGATAATAATATAAACGAAGTTGAAAGTATTGTTGAAGAGGAGGAAAGGTCAATACCTTCTGTTTCGGAAGGGCGAGCTAACTCAGGCCCAATCCTTATGGCTGGAGGACTTGTCTTTATCGTTCTTGTGTTGGGTGGTTACGCATTAATGTCTGGAGGGGAAACTGAAGCTCAGCAAGTTAAGCTAACTGATGTTCAGGATGATGATGAATTCTCTCAATCGCATATAGAAAATATAACTATCCCAGAGGTGGTTGAATTAGAGCCGATTTCTGTACCTGATTTTGGTATTGGTCTTGACCCGTTGAAGGTTGAAAAAAAACCTGAGCCTGAGCAAAAAGTGATAATTAAGACTGTAGAAGTACCGACTCAGCTAACTCCAGAACAACAACAAATTCTTTTGAATGCGGCAAAATTAATTGAACGAAATAACCAGCTTATGCAGCGAAGACAGAGAGCTTCAGGTGTTGTGTTTAATTCTTTAGATAAACCTACCGAGTTTAATTCGCAGGATAAAAATTTGCCTGGACTTTACTCAGATGCAGAAAAGAGAAAACAAAACTTATTAAGCGCTTTGAGTGAGCAGGTAACTGGTTTTAGTTCTAATGTTGGTGGTGCTAGTGCAGCTCAGCCAAAATCCGCATTACAGGCACAGCTTGGTGCGGTATCAGAATTTACAGCAGTGAATGCAGGTTACATCGAAGATCAGGATTGGAAAGTTTTACAGGGCAGTATTATTACAGCAGTTCTAGAGACGGCAATTCAGAGTGACCAACCCTCGTTTATTAAAGCTCATGTCGATGCTGACGTGTATAGCAGTGACGGTAAAAACTTGTTAGTTCGTCGCGGAAGCAAGTTAATTGGTGAGACTGGTGGTGTGATTCAACAGGGTCAAGTCAGAATATTTACTATATGGAATAGGTTGATAACACCGGAAGGTGTTGATGTTGCTCTGGGAAGTCCTGGAGTTGGGCCGTTGGGTAGAGGTGGTTTCGGTGGCTGGGTTGATAATCATTTTGTTGAGAGATTTGGTGGTGCAGTTTTACTCTCAGTTATTGGCGCGATCACAACGTCTGAAAGTGATGATGCTTTTGCAGAGTCAACCGCTGATAATCTAAATGAACAATCAACCTCAGCGTTAGATAGTACTGTAAATATCGCTCCTACCTTCCACAAAAATCAAGGTGATCGAGTTAATGTCTTTGTTGCCAAAGACCTAAATTTTAAAGGTGTGTCGGATAAGTTAGTTGGTCGTCGAGTGGCGGACTACAGATGAGTGTTGATGCGATACTGGTTCATTTAGAACCTTTTACTGAAATTCTAAATCAAGATGATGTAAAAGAGATTGTTGTTAATAAACCAGGGGAACTTTTTATTGAGCGTTATTCTGGCTGGGAGCATCATATTGATGCTTCACTAACATTTGATGAGTTGAGAACACTTGCAACTTTGGTAGCAAGTTACTCTGAGCAGGAAATTACTGAAAAAACGCCAATATTATCAGCGAGCCTTCCTGGTGGCGAGAGAATCCAGATAGTTATGCCACCAGCTTGTGAACCAGGTCATATTGCTTTTTCAATCAGAAAACACAAAGTCTTACAGCTTGCACTAGAAGATTATGAAGAAACCGGACGTTTTGTGATTAATAAAGCTGAGAATAAGCAGGCTCAGTTATTGTCGGATGTTAAGACGTGCTTAGAGTCTG
>JABHGC010000154.1 GCA_018672285.1 Methylococcales bacterium | reverse complement strand
GTGTTCGCGGCAGTTCACAAATTAAATAGCCGGCCAAGAAAATGCTTAGGCTACAAAACACCTTATGAGGCTTTTGAAGAGCTCACTGGCATTAAACAAGAAAATTTAACCGGTCATGCACTTATGACTTGAATTCAGGCAATGTAAAACCGAGAGAAGAGCCAAAAATCCCTAGATATATTGATGAATATAGGGTTTTATCGCTGATGACCTCTGGCCATTCTTGCCATAACAAAAAGGTGATGATAAATAACGAGGTTGCAACTAATAAGCCACCCGTGGCAACACTCAGTGATGACATGCTGGGTTGTAATTGTTTTAATAATACAGCGCCTGTTGCTTGTACTGTTGCGCCGACTAAGACCATTATCACGCCAACCCAGGCGGTTTGGGTAAAAGCGAGCCCCTGCGAAAAAACAATAATGAGACCAGTAAATCCAAGGCCGATACCAACTAAATTGCTGCCATAAAGGTTATGTTCTTTTAAGATAATGGAAGACAATAGTCATGTTAAAATGGGAGTTAAGCCAAAAATGATCGCGATCCACCCCGTTGGAATTTGTTGGGCAGACCAATACACTAATATCATGGTGATATAAATAGGAATACCACTGATCAGATAAATTTTACGCGCTGTTTTATCGGCAGGTAAGGCTTGCCTCGTGATGGCCACTATGCACAATAATAATATCAGTCCAATTACCATTCGGCTGGCAACACCAAATAAAAAACCAGAATCACCGCTCCATTGTATGGCCAGTGGTGTGGTCGACCAAATTAAAACGACCGTTAAATAAGATGCAGGTACTGACATGACTTTCTTGCTCCGAGAAAAAAGGCCACAAATCTTACGATGGGTGGCCTTGGTAAAAATGTGTTTTTATACGTGACGCAGCACTACCCATCGCCATTTGGGTCGTGCAAAAATATGTGGCGGTAGCTAATGAGTTTATATGCGATAAATTTAATATTCATGCTTTAAATATTGCGGTTGTCGGTGATTTTGTCAAGCGCATAGGGAGTGAATGGTAAGTGGGTTTAACTTAGGGGGGGAGGCAGGAGGTTATCAGCGTGTGGACAGCACCTCACGCTGATAACCTCCTGCTTTTGTGTTTACGCCCAGTCTTTGAGTATGAATTTAACGCCATTCACTTTGTCTATGATGGCTTGTCGCTTCATATTAAATAAGATCATGGAGACAGTGACAACGGCGCCAAGCCCCATGAGAACTAATGCCTTGCTTAAGCTTTGTTCTGGGTAAAACTGTAATAATTGGCCGATGACGTTTAAGACCAAGAAAGCAGTTCCGCCATAGAGGAATGCACGAATGCGTAAGCTGATACCAGCCAGTATGCCGGCAACGCCTAAGCCGATAGAGAGTAGGAATATTTCAAAGCTGGGGTTCATAAAAACATCAATGCCTGCACCAACATAGAGAACAGACAGAAACGCTAACCGAAGTTTGTGGTGGAGTGAGGGGTTAATCTCGTGCCGGTGCAAATGTAGAATGAGTAGCAGGGCAAGTGCTGTTGGTAAAATATACAGTTGCAAAATGATCTCTTGGCCCATAAATCTCGGCATCCATAAATAAATACTGCTGCTCAGTAGCAGTATGCTGGTGGCCAGGATCGACGTTTGTTTGGTATCGGTGTAAACCCAAAGATAAAAACCACTGATGGCAATCCAGGTGATTGAGCTTAACCAGGGTGCCATTAAAATAGGGGCGCTTAAGAGTGCAAAGAGCGATAGCCCTAATGAGGTTTTAGAGAGAGTGGTAAAAGGGTGCTTTCGGTGAATGGCATACAGTATTACAGCTGCTGCAATGGCTATGAATACATCAATAATAATCATTGATTGCCAGCCAATAAAGCTGGTTCGTATAGAGCCATAGGAAAGGGCTAACGTGCCGAGAAGTAGGGCTGCACGGCTTTCTGTTTGCTTGATGTTGACAATGAATAACAAATAGGCGATATAACCAATGGACATCAGAATGGATACCAGCAACCCAGGGTTTGTTGAGTGGAAGTCTGGTGTTAGCCACAATACCCATTCAAATAAGCCGGTCATGAATATGACAGTGATGGCTTTTGGGATTTTGGTGAGGCCGGTACTTTTTGCCCAAAGTGAATATACCAGTAGTGTAATGCTGGTTTGTAGCATGACAAGCTCAATTCGATCTAGAATGGAGAATGACCAAGGCAGTAAAAAGTGCCAGCTATGCCACAAGTACAGTGACGTTACGATGCTGAATATATGCCAGAGTTGAAAGCGCAATTTTTTGTATAAAACCCAATTCAGTGTGGTTAAACAGGCGATGATCCAAGTGTTGTTTAAGATCGTATCTAGTTCTATTAATAAATATACGTGGGCTAAAATAAGTGTGGTTTGCAGCCAAAACATCAAGCCAACTTGCAATGCTTTACTGGGCGTTTTAAATCGAGATTTTGCTAAGGCCGTGTGTATGGCAAGTAATGTCAGGGTTACCGCAATGAGGTTGATACTTATATGGAGTGCTGGCATGACCCATGCGAGCGCCTGGAATAAGCAATAAGCCAGCGATAAGGTGGCAATAAGGGCGCGACTATTTTCGACCGGTTTGAGCAAGCTGTAAAGCATGAGTGCTGCTGTCGCCATCCATTTGATGGTCATACTCATTGGGTTGTTGAGCAATAAGCTGAAGTCTTGAGCATAAGCCAAAATAACTAAGACAAATCCTAAAGAGCTATACACCGTCGTGTGTTTAAAGAACCGGATGTTGGTGTTGGATGCGATCATAATGGCGGTTGCAAAGCCAATGATCAGTAACCCATACGATTGATCAGCACCTAGAGCTAGGTAGTCGATTATCTTGTGGGTTTTCAGGTTGAGAGAGAAATACACCAGTGTTGTGCTGATGAGAAAAAAACCACTGAATAACAAATGATAAAGACCATTTTCTTGTCTGTCACGAATGCACCAAAGTAAGTAGCCCATACTTATGGCAAGGGTGGGTAACAAGCTTAAGGGGGTGTTGGTTTCAAATAGCCCTGCAAGGAGTAAATATAAGCTGGCAGAAATGATGATAAAAAAGCTGAGTAGTCCTACCATTGAAGTGGGGAGTGGGTATATTTTGCTGAGTGGTTGACGCATTACCTGGAGTAATGCACCGGTTGTAGCGGCAATGAGTGTGAGTTGCCAGAGCGCTTGAAAACCACTGGCATAACTCACAAACAGTATGATGATAACGGTAGTTAATATGGGTATAAATGCCCAGTTAAGCTGTTTAAAGTGGCGCAATAACCAAAAACCTAAAATAGCATTTAAAGCTAAGCCAACACTTGGGCCAAATTGTGTGAGGTTATTTGCTGCCATGAAGCTGCCACGAACAAGCCCTGTTGCCCAAGCCAGAATCATTAAATGAATAAGGGGTTGGCGTATTAGCTCAGAGTAATTTTGTGTTTTGCTTAAAAAATAAGACTTCATGCTGAGTGCCTGCTAGGTAAGGTCAAGGGAATGCCAAATAGTGAGTCAACAATGGGTTGGCTACCTCTTTCACTGGTGAGCCAAGTGTCATCTAACTTAGTGATGGCCCATAAAACACTAAGGCCTACAAGGCTGATCCCTGCACCCGTTGAGGATCGATAGTCGGGGAAGTAAATGTGTTTTAAAGCCAAGACCGCAAGCCCAGCGGCCCCCATAGCGATGTAGAGGGGGAGTTGCCAGCGCATGGCAAAAC
This sequence comes from Methylococcales bacterium, assembly GCA_018672285.1. Classification (GTDB taxonomy): domain Bacteria; phylum Pseudomonadota; class Gammaproteobacteria; order JABHGC01; family JABHGC01; genus JABHGC01. The sequence continues at coordinate 4,020 of JABHGC010000154.1, read as the reverse complement.
TGGCGAATAACAGTAATAAGGTGATTAGCCCTAGCACAACGGCATGGCTAAGTTGTGGGTTTTGCCAGCTGATGAAGAGGCTAAAAGTGGCTGCAAAAAATGCCAGAGCGGCACTGTTGCAGCTGGCTTTGGTTGGGTTTTCTTGTTGTCGGTGGTGGTTCTTTAAGGCGATCCCGATCCATGCAGCACTCAGCAGGGTTAAGTAGAGGGCATTATGTGTTGCAAGGCTCAAGCCAAATAGGTTTGGGATAAACAGGATGGCGAGTGCGGTATGAATCGGCAAAAAGTATTGAACGACCTTGGTTCTGATGTCTTCAAGCCAGGGTACCGGTGAGAGTAGCCAGATATAAATAGTGGCTGTGATTAGGCCAATGTGTGCTAAACCAAATAGGCTTCGATCGAAATCAAGCTGGCTATAATAGCCCGTGCCAATGAGAAGAATGCCGACAGTAAAGTAAAGGTGTTTACTAATGGTCTGAGATCGGCTCATCCAATGCTTACTGACAGTCTGAAAAATAAGTACTAATGGCAGCGTTAAAATAAAATAGGCAGATACATCAAAGTGTGAGAGAACTAAGTCAAAATAACCTAGGCTGAAAAGCACGGTTGAAATATAGAAGGGCACCCAGGTTTGGTAGCGCCATGTTAATACCCAGGTGAGTATGGTGGCAACAGCAAACGTAGGGACTTGAAAAATACCGCCGAGGCTGACGCTTAAACCCAGCATTAAAACCCCGTAGCTGGAAAAAGTGGTTTGGTTGATCCAGGCAAATCCTTTCCATTGCGCTTTAATCAGTGCATCGATGTAAAACAGCCCTGCGCTGACCAAAACCAACAAAAACCCGTAGTACCCAGAGGGCATGGAAACGGTATTTGGTAAGCTATATTGCACATGGATAAAGGAGGTTATGCCTGCATATAACAAGCTTATGGCAGAGAATGCGGCAATGATGGGTTGTTTTTTTTGAATGTCTCCAAGCCAAAGGTGACGGTAGTGTTGAAAAGCCGCAGCGATACAGCCAATAATCATAAGGTGAATGGTTATAACAGGGTAAATACTGCTGCTGTTGTGTAAAAAGGGCGAGACAACCTGTACGCTACTGAGGCCTAAAAACCACTGGCTAAAATATTGAGGGGTTTTCCCCTGCAATATTCCCATGACCAATTTACTCAAATAGAAAAATACGGCCAAACTGACCAGGGCTGCAGCAATGCCTACTGAGATAGTGAGCCCGCTACTTGGTTCGGCTGCAATCATGCGCGTTGCAGCTGCAAGCGTAATGGGCATCAGTAAGGTAGAAAGAATAAACAAAAACTGGCTGGAAGCGGTCAGTTTAGGGTTCTTGCGTTTAAGTTGGTAGCCGCCCCAGAGTAATAGTAGGGTGTACGAAAATAATGAGGCAAAAACCGCAAGAGACTTAGTGAAGCCTTCTGTATAAGAAATTAAAAAGATTGAGCCAGATAAAAAGCTGAACCAGCCAATAAACCAGCCAATATTTTGTAATAAAAAAGGGGCTGCCAAAGAAGACCATCCTGAAACCTTTTCAATGAGAAGATCAATGGCGGATGGCTGAGCCGGTTTTTTAGGGGGGATTTGGATGGAGGGTTGTTGTTGAACCTGCTTAGGAATGACCGGCTGAGGCTCGGGTTCTGCTGAGGTGATTTCAGTGGTTATGTCACCTTCAATTACCGTCTCTGGTGCCGCTTGGGATGCGATGAGTTGGTCTATGTCGTCAATGGTTTGCCAAGCTGCGGCTTTATGGTTAGTCCATTCAGGTGTCGCATGTTTGAGAGACTGTGCTTCGAGATTGTAAGCCCAAGCAGCATCAATTTTATTCATCAACTCAGTATATTGTGGCCGCTGTAGCCTGCCTTCTGAAAATTGACGGTTAAGGTCTATTCTAAGAAGCGTGAGTTGTTGTAATTCACTTTGTGACAGTTGGAAGTTAATCACGTCTCACCTATTTATCCGCGTTTAAAGACTGCTTGAGTTGCTCTAATTCATGGTCAATGGCAGTGTCTTGTTTTAAATCTAAGATCGCATTTTCGACCGGGTTTAACTCCCGCTCCAATGCCTCCATTGCGGCAAGTCGTGCCTCTTGGTCAAACAATGAGTCGTCCATTTTGTCTAAACGCTGATTCAGTTGGTCGGTTTTTTCTGCCTGTTCTAAGCCCATGCGTTTTTGTGCGCTCAGCGCATTTTCGCGAGCCTGCAAGCTGCTTTGCTTGAGTTTGACTTCTATGAGTTTGCTTTCTAATTGTAATAATTGTGACTTGAGTAGAGTGGTGGTCTCACTGGCAGCGCTTAGGCTTGCGCTAATAGATTCAATTAATTGGCTATGGGTTTGTTTGCGTTGGAGTGCTTCGCGTGCTTTTGCTTCTTGGTCTTGTTGTAAGGCCGTGGTGGCCTTTTCTAGCCAGAGTGATTCGGATTTTTTTTCGTTGTTTAACTGAGAGAGCAGTTGTTTTTCATGCAAGATGGCATCAACCACTTGTTCTTTTGCCTCAACTAAATTGCTTTCCATGTCTCGCACTAGGTGCTTTATGGTTAGGGTTGGGTCTTCCACTCGGTCAATCATCTCATTAACACTGGCGTTAATGATGAGGTTAAATCGTTTGAATAAGTTCATGGTGAAATCTCCAGGTCAAAGTCTACTTAGAGTGTGGTGTGTCATAGAATTAAACGTTGTTCAATAAAAAATAAAAAACAGTGTGTTTAAAGTGTGAGGTAAGTGGTTTTAAGCGAATAAGGTGGCGCATTTTGTGGTACCGAAAAACCATAACGAATTTGCTATTTTACATTCACTTGATCAATGTCAATTGTTGCCGCTAATTCAATATTCTTGCTTGCTTTCGTATGGCAAAATTCAACTGTGAGTGGCTTATGACAATAATAACAGTGCTCAAGTCGTCATGCAGGCGGTTATTTTTTCGTGTACACCAGGGGTAAAAAAATGAAGCAATTCAAATGGTCTTTAATGATCTTCATGTTACTATTTGTGATGAGTGATGGTGCCTTTGCTGATGCAACTCAGCTGGCAAAAGAAGCAGACAAAATGATCCGTAATGCAGAAAGGTTGTTGTATAGCGGAAAAAGTCATGATGCCAATGTATTGCTCAATGACGCATATCAAAAACTTCAGCAAGGAAAAACAGAGGAACCGAATAATAGAATGGTTGTGCGAGTTGAAAAAAAATTCGCACGGACAAAAAGTAAGGTTGATAGAAAGCTGAAACAAAGTGTTAAATCGACACCTGCAGCCTCAAAAACAACCAGCTCTAATGCAGGAACCCCGCAAAAGTTACCTGGAGGGGTAAAAAAACGTTTGAGAGATATTAACTCGAATTTAGACATAGTTGAGCGTCGAGGACAGAATTATAAACTCAAAGCGGTAGAAGAAATATTCGCAGAAATTGAACAGAAATATGCCGGTAAGTTTAGTGCTGAGCACCCTGATTATGTGTCTGCGAAAGCACGTTTTAACACACTGTCTAAAAAACGTGATGAGCAAGCCACTGCCGCTGCGGCAGAAAAGCTGCAGCAGCAAGCCTCTCAAGATGAAATGAATGTGAAGGCATCAGAGTGGATCAAAAAATTTCAAGCGTATCTATCCTACCCTGGAAAAGAGGGGCATCAACCCGATATGTTGGTTTTTGTACCAGGAACATCTGAAACGGATAAATTTAGTGACGCTCAAAGGCGGTATGTTGCCTTTAAAACATTTTATGATGAGTATCAAAAAAGTGGGTTCAAGAGTGAGCAACATTGGAAGTTGGACGATTTAGCCAATAATAAAGCACCACTGAGGCTTAAAAATTTCGAAACAACCTTTGCAGATCGAATATCTAATGTCGAGGGCGGCGTTCTACAAAAAATAGAATCGGCAATGTCACAATTGAATAAACCTGAATTCAAGTCATAAGTGCATGACCGGTTAAATTTTCTTGTTTAATGCCAGTGAGCTCTTCAAAAGCCTCATAAGGTGTTTTGTAGCCTAAGCATTTTCTTGGCCGGCTATT
>JABHGC010000164.1 GCA_018672285.1 Methylococcales bacterium | reverse complement strand
TTATGGCTCATATGTGTTATCTTTTGGTTGCAATATAGCATTACATTTTATTCATTTTAACTTCAAGCGCAATGACCACAAAGGTACGCAGCTAAAGGTGCCCACTGGAACGCCTTGCTATATGCATACTCATTTATAAACCTCTATATTAAATTTATTTTGGCGTAGTATTTTCAGCAAAACCAAAAATGCAGGATTCAGCAGATTATATCGTAAGCGCTTTTAGACTAATAGAACCTTTGATTCATTTTATGATGATGACTTTCTGAATATAGCCTTAATAAGGGCTATAAAATGACTAATTTATTATCAGGCATTATGATAGCCCTTCACAATAATTTCAAAACTAGCACGGGAACCATTTACCAACGTAACCCACTGATAGTAAATTGTATTTCTTTAAATCATTTGAATGAACTGCCAATGATATCACGTGTAATGACTCTACACATGCGATCACAATTTACTTATGATACGGTATTTCAGTCTTTTTTATTCACGAGGTATACGGCAATGAAATTATTAGCTTGTTTGACTTTATCTCTTGCGATGCATTCAACGCACTTATTTGCAGAAACAGCTGACCTAAAGGCTAAGCAACTTTTTCAGGAAATGGTATCAACAACCAGTGACCCCAGCTTAGTCAAAAATATTGACAACCTGATATCACAATTACATAAAAGCAAAGACAAAGAGATCAGAAGTAATGCTGTATATCTTTCTCAAATATCCAGATATCAGATAATACAAGAAAACAATCAAAAGCCTCTTTTTGCAAAACTGGCGAAAAATAAAACACTGACAAAATCAGATCAATTGGTTATATCTTCATTAATGCTATCTTATATGAGGACATCAATTCGTGGTATTTCAATGAAAAATGCCACCAAGGAAGACAGAATTGCCGTTGAAAAAGCCACCAATCAACTGAAATATATTTCTACCTTAATAGATGACTTAAAGAGCCCTAACCTCCTTAATCAGCAGCCAAGTAAAGTCACAAAAATATTAACCTTGTTACATGGTATTAGTGCTATTCAAAGTGGCTTAAAGCATAAAGATGGCGCTCAATTAACCGATGGCGCTCGTGATTTAACAACTATTTTTCAAATGCTGAGTACTCGCACAGCAGTGGCTAGCGCACCAGTGGCAGCATTTATGGATATGCCAGCAGAATCCGTAGTGGCTATTCAAAAAGTCAATGTAGAAGGCTTAAACCTTGCTTCAACAGTGCTTCGAGATTTGGCAAAAGCAATGGAGGGAGATCAAGAAGCACTTGCACGAATGCTAAAAAACGCTCAGCGCATGGAGTCGGTATTGAGTGCTGAACGTTATGGTAAAGCGCTCCAAAATGCCATGATTTCTAGAGTTGTTGATAAGATTCCCTATTTACGTTCTATATACACGCTATTTTCAACTCAGCAAGTTAGCCTCACTAAACGTAACTTTGTCAGCAAAGCTGCATTTGGGAAGAGAATTGCGGGTAATTGGGACGTCGATTGGACAGCTATTTCACCCAAAGTGACTAAACACCCCAGTATTGGTGGCGTGGCTTTTTCAGTTGATCATGAAACCTTCTGTGAAAAAGATATAGAAGGTTTCTGCTATTGGAGAAGCGTGCCCAAATATGCCACCTACAAAAATACCAATTTATTTACTGGGAAAAATGCAAAATCATCCTATTCTCATGCAAGTATCAGCTATGGATTAGGTATGATTTCAATCAAATGGCCTTACTATATTTTGGGGCACTGGGGTGGAAAGTCCACTTTAGAATTTAGAGATAATGATCATATTTCCGGAGGATGGGCATACGGTGATGAACGAAATGCTGAAAATTGGGTAAGAGCAAAAACGACAATTGATAGCGTGACAGTACATTCAGATAATAAAGTCATAAGCCAAGTGCGTTATGGAGAAGAGTCAAACTGTCTAGAAATTAACCATACTTGGCAGAATAAAAGATACGGAGAAATGCGGGGAAATAGACCTCATTTTCGAGTTGACATACTAGGTAAAAATTTATGGGGTTACCATAATATCCAACTAGGTCATGAAAGAGGTCTAGAGGCGCTTGGCTACACTTATCTCTATGGGAAAAAAGGAACAAGCGAAGAATCCACTATTGTTGGTATTTCATTTAATATTGTTGTGTGGCCTGGCTTTTATCATGGCGCCAAAGATCTTATTCTTGATGGACAGGTTATCCCTTTAAATGTTTTGGAAATAAAAGCGGATAAAAAGAGACAGTTGCGCTGCAATGCTAGTTGAAAGCTGTATTGGAAAAATCGGTATGCAGCATTTTACCGGCTCTTGTTATAAGGCTATTGGAGCCATGGCGTTAGATAATTTGAAACGTCAGCCTAAACACGCCTGATTTATTAGGCTTGCTTAGGCATGGATTCGAAAATTAATCCACTGCAATAGATATAGATGTACTAGAACTTGTATCTATCGATTATCAGCCGATTGCTCTACCGTTAAGCTATAGGCGTGTTAATTGGTACCAATGATGAGAATTTGCCCCTTGGGGTGTATCACCTTGGAAATACCCTTGGGTGCTTACCCAGCAAGAGTTATGGTATATTAACCCACTGGTTGCCCAACTTCGATATAGCTCGACAAAACGTTGACCACCTGTACTGGCAGCCAGCTATGCTCAAACGATTACATAAATACTAAGTAACCAAGACCACCTCACTCCTTAAGTTAAAATTATGATTCCTTCGACACTATTAGGCACAGCCAACATTCCCAATAACGGTGGTGAACTGAGGCTAACTCAGCGCGGTAGTGATTTTTCGATACACCTAAAAGGGGTACGCGGAGAACTAATGAACAGTCGAACGCATTGTTCTGAGCTAGCCCTAGCTGAATTAGGCTGTGCACATATTCAAGACATGGAAAAGGCTAAGGTGTTGGTCGGAGGCATGGGTATGGGCTTCACGCTAGCCGCAGCCCTCAAAGCAACGTCAAGCACTGCTCAAGTGATTGTTGCTGAACTGGTACCTGAGGTTATCGAATGGAATAAAGGTCCATTAGGCGCATGCGCGGGCAAACCACTTGATGATAAAAGGGTTCTGGTACACCTAGGTGATGTAGCCGAACTTTTTAAAACGAAGAAGGCCGCTTATGACGCTGTTTTATTAGATGTTGATAACGGCCCAGAAGGGTTTACACAAAATGACAATAACAAGCTATATTCAACCGAAAGTCTGCAAGCTATACGACAAACTCTTCACCCTCGCGGCATGCTAGCGATATGGTCAGCATGGCACGATCCCAAATTCACCCTGCAACTGAAAAAAGCTGGCTTTAAAGTTGAAACTCAAACGGTTAGAGCACATAAAGGCAAGGGTAGTCGCCATACTATTTATCTGGCTAGGAAAAAATAGCCGTTAACACTACACCCAATTAAGGCTGAACGTTTTGAACAATACATTTATATTGAAACAAAGCAGAGACGTTTTGCCCTGAAATGGCAAAACGTCCAGTATACAATTTACTGATATCGGCCTTTCATATGATCCGCCATACTGCCTGCAGCCTCAGCCAAAACCTTTTGACGCGCATTGTTAAAGTTAACACTGAATAGATAATCTTTAATCACAGCCTCAACAGTGTCATCGTTTGACTGTAAATAAGCTCCCGACGCCCTAATAAAACTGATCACATTCATATTCTTCTCTTCAGATAACCCGGCATAGGGATGTTTACAGTTATTGTTTTCAGCAACTCTCATCTCGCCCCCTTTAATGACCAACCAATCTACTCAGGTATTATTCAACAATACTAGACTTATTTAGTCAAGTATTGAGCAGATTACAGAGAGGGCTTATTTCGGCAAAAAAATATAACACACTGAATTTAAGAACTATTCCAAATAACCATACCGGCCGAACTACCCCATTGGTAATATGCCTGAACCTACTAAAAATGCCTTTGTGTTTTTCTTATCGAAAAAACATCTAAATTTCAGATAGATAACATTATTAGTCATACGACCGTCAAAAAATGTTGATCTAAACCTAGCGGTCAACTATCATCAATTCACTGCCTAGTTGCATACACATTCTATAAACCCAATGGAGACAACCATGAGCCCCTTATTAACCGTTGACCTAGAAACTGCAGGATCCGATGTAAAATCAATGCTGGCCCCTTTTCAAGAAATGATGGGGTTCATCCCTCAAGCCCTGCAGGTGCATGCCATCAGCCCGGACCTTCTCTCTCTACAAACACAAAAAATTGGCTACTTTATTCAGCACCCCACTCTGAGTAATGCACTGACCGCAATGATCCGCTTGTTTGTCTCTCAGAAACACCCCTGCCAATATTGCATCGATTTTAATGAAGCGATGCTGGTCAATGCTGGAATAGATTTTGATATCTTACGAGCCAGCTATAATAATCCAAGCAAAGCCCCTTTAGAGCCAAAAGATCTTGCGCTATTTTTACTGGTGATAAAAGCCGTTGGTGACCCTGTTGGCATTAGCGCCGAGGACCTAACAGAAGCTCAATCTCACGGCTGGAGTGAAAAAGAAGTCTTCGATGCCATGAGCCAAGCCTCAAACCAAGTCGCGCTCAATATGATGCTCAATATTTATAACATTAAAGACGAACCTGGTTTAGCTCAATAAGAAGTGCATAACGAGCGTCACAACTACGAAAGGCGCTCGTATTCCATTACCCCCTCTACAGACATTTGATCCTGCTATTCGTTATGCTAAATTGAGCTACGGATTATTTGGGAGTATCTGCCAATATGAGGTTTATCATTTGATACTGATGCTAGCGCTAATAAATTCAATGGGTCACCTTTAAATGAACACAACCGATGACAATGTGTATGATCACATGCAATCACTCAGAGGGTTATGGATGGGCCTGCCCATTCTTAAGAACGGTCGATGGGTATTTGGTGGCAGCCTAAAAAAACCAAGCTGTTTAATTGACATTGGCTCTTACTGGTCTTGGTATTATTATGGCGAAAAAGCCTTTGACTCGTACCAATTGAGCGAAACCTCCGCAACCATGAGCTTAATGAATTACGATCACGATGCCTTTACCATTGAAGGCGTCAGCTGGGTACAAGGTGAAAGCTTTAAAGTGACGACCGCAGGTCACGGTGCTTTAGAAGTTAAACCTAATCAAGCTTTTGATCCCGATGATTATATGAAATCCCCCATCTCCTTGAAAATTTGGAAGCAAGGTATTTGCATTTATTCTGACGGGGTAACTTAATAACCCCTTCTATTTAGCCCCAAATCAATTCAATGATCAAAAAACTCACGCGTTTGAGTCCCATTTTGAACGTGACTCAGTTTGAATTAACATCGACAATACACGCCCTTTCGAGCTGCGGATAAGCACATTCTTAGGTTCTTTATGCTACAGATGTAACTTAACCTCAATAGATTCAAGCACCTCTGTTAAGAGAGCATTGAATTTTTTTGGCTTTTCTAACATAGGGAAGTGGCCGGTTTCTTCTATATAATAAAGGTTATAATCTTGAATATGCTTTTTATTCGCATCCAAGTCTGTTGGCCAAACCCGAGCATTGATTGACACCACAGGAATAGAGATATTCTCAAAGACAGCACTCGCCTCACCATTTACATATTGCCCCATATAGTGACGAAAGGCACTTAATGCAACTTTTTTAGGGGCTGAAGCCATATCTTCCTGAATCCAGCGAATTAACGCCTCCTCGGTTGCATCAGGCAACAAAGGTAAAACAAAAGCCTGCATTGCATTTTGGAAATCAACCTCAAATGGCTTAGACATCTCATCAATCATGTTTTGAGGAATATCTTCAGCAACATTTTGCAAAGTATCAATACCGATAATAGCGACCACTTTTTTAGGCATGAGCCGTGCAACTTCAGCGATGACACCACCGCCCATTGAATGACCAATTAAAATGGCTTGGTTAATGTTGTCTTTTTCGATAACCGCTTTTACATCTTGGGCAAAAGATAACATGCTGTAATCAAGCCGACCCAATGAAGAATGGCCATGGCCTGCCAGATCCACTGTCACTACTCGATAATTTTTTGAAAAGGTAGAGAGCTGCTTATGCCAATAACGGCTATCACAACTCCAACCATGAACAAATATTAAGGTCGTTTCTCCTGCACCATACGTGCTATACGAAATTTTCTCCGCATCACTCGATACAGCAACAGCATACTTGACAGAAGCATATTGACTATCACACCCAAGCAATACCAATAAAAAAATTAAAAACACCGAAAGCTGTTTTTTCATTGTTAAGTTGATCTCCAACCAGTTTAATTTTGCACCAGAAAAGCAACAACAGCATAACAGACTTGCCCATGCTGCCTACTGACACCTTGCTTATCTCAAATTATCGAACCAATTTAATCTTAAATTCTTGAGTTGACCGCGCATTATTATGACTATCTCGAACTTCTATAAAATATTGCCCCGCTTTATCTAGTGTTACTGTACCACTCGTATCGCCACCTTTACGGGGTGGCGTAAACCAACCGCCGCCCTTGACCACCTTTAGGTGTTCATTAAACACACGAAAGACCACATCTAGCTGAGGTGCTACATTAGAAATGTCGATACTGACATCACCGGGTTTATCCATAGTAAATGAATACCAATCAACATCACCTTTTGGTAAAATCGTTGCCATAGCGCTACCGGCATCAATGACAACAGCAGTAGACACTGAATTATTGGGTTGTTCTTCATCAGCTACAGCCACGAATTTAAGCAGTAATTCTGCTGATTCTGAAGACCAGTGCCGATTATGGTTATCTGCGACCTCAATGAAATAGGGTCCTGCCGTAGGTAAATCGACCTCACCCAACGTATCTGCACCAGCACGGGCAGGTGTGACCCACCCGCCACCAGAAAGTACTTTCAAGTTTTCATCCAGCACTCTAAACACCAAACTATGGTCTGCAGGAACATTCGCCAAACTAACAGAAAGTGCACCGGCACTTAATGCATCATAACGTAACCAGTCATGGTCTCCTTTAGGTAGGATGCTCAATGGCCAGACAACATTCACATCAATAGAGGAAGCACTAGACGCTGTATTATTCGGCTCACCTTGATCTAAAGTTGATACAAACGTAATACGCATTTTAATCGCTTGTATATCACGTGCATTGTGATGGTTATCAGCAACTTCGATAAAATACTCACCCGCAGCAGGTAATGCGATATGCCCTTGCGTATCCCCTCCTTTACGAGTTGGAGTAAACCAGCCGCCCCCGGCAATAAGTTCTTTATTGCTGTCGACTATACGAAAAACTGCATCCATGTGATCCGCAACATTCGACAAACTCACCTCAAGGTCTCCCGGATGATCGACGGTTACTTTAAACCAATCAACATCACTCTTGGGTAACAGTGTGAGTTCAACCTCGCTATTAACAGCAACATTAACCGCCTGACTAAAGTGTTGATTAGGCTCAAACTGGTCTGCACTTGCCACAAAATGAGTCTGTAATTGATAAGGGTTGATATCTGCCGCATTATTATGATTATCTCTAAGCTCAATTAAATACACCCCGGCTTTAGGGATATCAATGGTACCGATAGTATCATGGCCTTTTTGTGTTGGACGAAACCAGCTCGACTCAGGTATGAGCACTTGGTCTGTATCTAGCACACGAAAAACCAAATCTAATGTGTCAGCGACATTCGATACGCTGATGCTTAACTCACCTTGGTGAGGTGCTGTGAATCGATATCGGTCAACGTCACCGCGCGGATATAAACTTGCTTGAATGGTTTCGCCTAAAATGACCTCTGTGGCCTGATTAACCAAATCATTTGGCTCAGCGCGATCAGCTGTTGCTTGCCAGGTAAGGTTAATACGATATGGGTCCGATGAAAATTGATTATGATGGCCATCATTGACGGCCAAGATATATTGCCCTGGCTGTATAATAGGCATTGAAACAGCCCCTACCTTGCCTTTATCACTGACCCAGCTTCCGCCAGCCACATTGACACCGTTAGCGTCTTTTAACGTTAGATTTATATCCATGTCTTTCGGTACTGGACCTAGCTCAAATGTGACCTGCCCTTGCGCTGTCGCCATGAAAGTGTACCAATCAATATCCCCTTTTTTCTCAATTGCACCCGTCACTTGCCCTGGAATAGCAATCGCATTTGCCTGACCTAGCAGATTATTCGGCTCCTGCTCTGTTTCAACAACATTGAGCAAACCACTAACATCGACATCAACGCCAAGGGACTGACCAAGTGCGACAGATAACTCTGCTTCATTACTCGCAGGAAAATATTGCCCCTTTTTTTGCGCGGCCAGTTCTTGAAGTTCCTGAATTCAAGTCATAAGTGCATGACCGGTTAAATTTTCTTGTTTAATGCCAGTGAGCTCTTCAAAAGCCTCATAAGGTGTTTTGTAGCCTAAGCATTTTCTTGGCCGGCTATTT
>JABHGC010000107.1 GCA_018672285.1 Methylococcales bacterium | reverse complement strand
ATGGTTTCAAATAGTTCCCCGTCACAATATAAATTGCATATTGAGAATTATTCTCATTTACCCTGGATATGGATGCTGTAATTGAAAGTGTTTAGTGATAATTATGCATACGCTTCTAGTGATTGTTGATTTGCTTTCGAAATATCGATAATTCTAAAACCAGTCCAAAAAAGGCCTTGTTCGAGACTACTTTCAGACCATAAACTTTCAGCACCCACTTCAAGTGTGAAGTTGTCTTGTTGAATATTGATGGTGACCTGATAGATGCAGTTAGGGTTTATCAAAAAGTCACTACTCAGCATAAAACCTTTTTTTGTGATATTCACAAGGTAGCCAAAATGCTCACCACTATGTAAATTGAGCACAGGTGTAGCTGTATCTACGCTTTTTCTTATTTTTTGTCGTTTTTCAATGGTCATTGTATCAGTATAGCATGTGGGTTGAGTGTTGGTATTCACGTTGATTCAGCTATCGTTAAGCCTCATCATTATATTATTGAGTCCAACATAAATTAAGGGTAAAAACATGAGCAAATATGAAATGAATGGCGATGTGTTTAACCAGTTGATCCAACAATGTTATGGTACCAATATCCAAATAGAGTGGCGGGAAGATCACAATAAAAACCGCTTAAACAAGATTTGGTTATCAGGTTTTGAAAATGAAACAGGACACCTTATTAAAGAAGTGTTTTTTGACAGTGATTGGGAGGATTCCCCGATGATGCAATTTATCAACCCATTGCTTGATCACATTGGTATGGACATTGATGAGCTTAAAAGCATTTATCGTGAAGCGGAAGTTAAGCATCGTGGCTTGATTGAAGAGGGTGTCGTTAAATTTACCCGGCACTAATCGGTAACGATTAAACCCTGGCTTTCGCCAAGGTGCCATGGGTGGGTTACTGCATTTTTTGCCCAGCTTTTTCCATTAATTGGCCAATATCTTTACCTGTATCTTTCACTGCTTCTGAGAACGTTTTTTCTGCAAATGGGTTGCTCAGAATGGGCCTGTCGCGACCAATATTGACACCAAACCAAAAGCCAAATAGTAAACCAATAATAATACCAATGATTAATGTTTTTAACGTTTTCATGGTCTTGTACCTTAAATTCAAATTAATATCATAAAATTGTGATACAATTATCCTGTTTTAAGACAACTATTTCAAACTTTATTAGGGAATACCTATATACCGGAGAGAAAAATGGCGACAAAAAAGCTAAAACGTGTAGCTGCAAAAGCACGTAACTTATTACATGATCACCCTCTATTGAAAAAAGGTGGGCGACATGAACAATCTAAAAAATCAAAACGTCAGCAAGAAAAAGTCACCTTAAAAAAAGAATGGTTTCATCCATTGGTATTTGCGATTTAAGTACCAATCGATGAAACCATTTTTTGTTCTAAATGGCCTAAACTTATTGAATAACATTGGCGTTATCCGTCAAAACGATTGAACCCTGCTTATTATGGACCTCACTATGCTTAAAACCCCTTGGCTTACCTACTTTCAACAAGTCCCTGGCGCTAAATTGTCGTTAGTTTGCTTCCCTTACGCGGGCGGTGGAGGTCATATATTTGCCCAATGGAAAGAAAACCTTCCTTCAAACATCAATATTATTGCTGTAAACCCGCCAGGGCGCGGCGCGAGAATGATGGAGACACCATTTTCACAAATGTCGCCCTTAATTGCAGACTTATTGCCTGCAATTAAGGCTTTGATGAATACGCCAGTGATTTTTTTTGGTCATTCTCTTGGTGCTGTGACAGCTTTTGAAGTTGCTCGAGCATTACGAAAGCAGAACGTGCCTCTGCCAAAGAAGTTATTGGCCGCAGGGCGAAGGGCGCCACAAGTTGAGAACGATTCTGGTGCAATTTATCACCTACCAGATGCGGAATTCACTGAAGAGATTCGCAAAAAGAAAGGTACGCCTGAAGAAGTTTTAAATAATGATGAGTTGATGGCGCTCGTGTTACCAATGTTAAAGGCGGATTTCGAAATTGCTGATACGCACCAGTATCAAGACGAAGCCCCATTTGATTTCCCGATTAGTTATTTCTGGGGTAAAGAGGATAAACCTGTTAACCGAAACAATGATGATGCTTGGGCTCAACAAACTCACGCTGAGTATCAGCATCATGAGTTAAATGGCGGTCATTTTTTTCTTCATTCAGAAAAAGAGCAGCTTCTGTCTTTGATTACAAAAGAGTTGCAGTCTTTTCTTTAGATGGTTGCACTCATGTGCTTTGTTAAAATGTCACCGGTTTAGAGCCATTTTTCTCTAAAAACGCATTAAGCTTGGTAAAATGTTCGTTATCAAAAAAACCAAGCCTTGCTGAAAATGGGGAGGGGTGTACAGACTCTAAAACGCAGTGCTTAGTTTTATCGATGATTTTACCTTTTTCTTTTGCGTATGCTCCCCACAATAAAAACACGATAGGCTCTGCTTTTTCATTGAGTAACTCAATCACTTTGTCTGTAAAGTTCTCCCAGCCTTGCTTTTGGTGAGCGGCGGCATTACCTTTTTCTACCGTTAAAACTGCGTTAAGCATTAGGATACCTTGTTCAGCCCATGCAGTTAAATCGCCGCTCTTGTGTTCAACAGGGCCAATTTGCTGGTGAATAGCCTTGTAAATATTTTTTAGCGATGGCGGAATTTTGTGCCCCTCTAGGACTGAAAATGATAGTCCATGAGCTTGCCCACTATGATAGGGATCTTGCCCAACGATGACAGCCCTTACTTGGTCGAAAGGGGTTAAAGAAAAGGCAGAAAATAAATCTTCTTCAGTAGGGTACACCTCATGCTCTGATGAACGCTGCTTTAAATAGGCTTTTAGTGTTTGCCAGTAAGGCTTGCTGAACTCAGGTTTAAGCAGTTCTTTCCAGCTTTGTTCAATTCGGTGCTCATCGAGAAGATAGGTCATATAGTATAGTCTGGTTTGCCATTGCGGCAATTTCTAAATGAAAAGGATAATAAGGATACATCATCGTCCGTTGGTTTGTCTGTCACTTGTTTCATCATTTCAATTATCTGGTCTAATCCTTTGATGGGATCGCCCTTATTAGGTAAAAGCATTGGTGCGAATTCACTGTGTGCAAGCATGTGGCCATCAGGCATTTCAAGTTCGTAAATACCATCACTAAAAACATACAGCTGGGAGATGTTTTTAAGCTCTATGCAGCCTGATTGATAGTCAGATTCAAACCCTGTGATTGGGCCTCCGCCTTCACCGAGCAATTCCATTTCAAGGTTATCTTTGGCGTCACCTTGAATTAAGATTGCAGGTGGATGTCCTGCACATGCGTAGCATAATGTGTGCTTGGTTTTGTCGTACACGGCATACCACATCGTAAAATATTTGCCGCCCTGGCTTTCCATCGCATAAATTTGGTTTAACCCTGAGAGTACCTGGGCGGGGTCTTTGTTATCAACGTCAGCCATTGCGCTGGTATTAAGCGTGTTGATGGCACTAACTGATAGTAAAGCTGCACCGATACCGTGCCCGCAAACATCGACTAAATAACACGCAAAGTGGTTTTCATCGATCCAGTGGTATCCGAGGCTGTCACCACTAAGGACGCTAGAAGGGAAGAACCTCCAGTCAGTAGTGACTGTGTCAGAGGTAAATGCATCGGGAATCAGTGAGGTAACATAGTCAGCAGCTTCTGATAGCTCTTTGCTCAGTTGATTTTGTTTCTCGGCCAGTTTTTCAGCTGTTTTGCGTTCACTATCGATAAAATATTTTTTCTCTAAACAACTATTAATTCGAGCATTCATGACGACCATATTACTTGGTCGGATTAAATAGTCTTCAGCACCCATTTCCAAGCAGCGGACAATGGTGTCTAGCTCGTCAATGGATGAGTGGATTAGAATGGCGACATTTTTCAACTGGGGAATCTCTGCCATTCTTTGTAAAACTTGATACCCATTTAAACCTGGCATCAAGACATCCATAATGACTAAATCATAATTTCCTGAGATGAGCATTTCTAATGCTTGATCTCCAGATCCTGCGGTTGCAAGCTCATGCCCATGACGGGTAAGGCGCATGGCCAAAATGTCACGGTTTGACTCCATTTGGTCAACGACAAGAATTTTGCCTGTAATGGTTATTTCTTCGTTTGTGTCTAACGCTGTGATGCTTTTAACAAGACTTTGAGCAAGCCCACTAGAGGAGAGCATGGTTGCATCTAAAACTTCGAGGCGATCTTGTAAGTTGGAAAAATTTAAGATGTCGTCAATAGATGATAGGAGCTCTAGTGAAGCGGCAAGTATTTTTTTTAAGCCCTGACAAAGTTCATCATCTGAATTGCGTTCCTCAAATTCTTCGATGAGCATTTCGCTGTAGCCGCCAATCTGGGCTAAGTAGGTGCGTATGGCATGGCTTGACTCGGATAAATGAGCGTGAGGGTCTGCTTCTTCATCTGTCGTAGTATCTTCAATAATAACAGCCGTTTGTACGTACTCTAATAAATCTGTCCCAGCATGAAGTATCCGGACGATATCACGAGTTAAAAAAGGGTCTGGGCAATTTGCGGCATCTTCAAGCGCAATATCGCAATAACCAATGATGGCATCGACTGGCGATAACAGCGTTGATTTTAAGTGTGCTAAGAATATTTTTTGAGTACGTTCAGCCTTTTCCATAAATAAATTATAGTCAACAAAAGTAAAAATATGCGGTCATATCGTTAAATCAGCATTAAATTTAAAAAAAATGTAAACAGACTTTTTTATAAATAATACGTAAAAACAAACAGATGCGCTTCACACTAGGGTTTTCGATAATAATATTAATGGTTTCTAATTATAAATAGTTGACACTATTATGGATTACTAATAAACTTTACTCATCTTATCAATCACTTGATTGAAACAAGAAAAATTCAAAACTAAAAACACACATTAAAGGAATATGGATATGTTAAAAATTATTGCAGCTACTGCTCTTTTGGTTGTTTCAGCTTCAGCTTCTGCTTGGTATGACAATGGAAACAGCTCTTACAATGGTCAACACAATGGTACTGGCGCTGGAAATGGCGACGCTGCTGGCGATTTTGACGGTGATTTCAGCTTCGGCATGAACATGAAAGCACGTGGACGTGGAAACGGCCGAGCTAACACCAACAACAACTGGAATGGTTACAACAACTACAACAATGGCTATGGTTATGCTCCTTACGCACCATACGCACCTGTTGCCCCTGTAGCACCAGCTGCTCCAGTAGCTCCTGCTGCTAAGTAATCTTCTTAGGAAGGTTGTTAAAAAAAGCCAGCGAAAGCTGGCTTTTTTTGTGGGTGCTCTGAAGTAAGATTTAAAGCTGTCTCACCTGCAGATTCGCAGGATATGTGGCCTGTTAAATGGTCTGTCTCGGTATCGATTGATATTAGGCAGCGTTATTACTTTTTATAGGATAAATGTACTTGAAATTTCTTGCCTCTAACGCTAATTAAATCTCTACTGCTTAGTTTCTGAAGGCTTTTTACCGCTTCACCGTTGACTTTGACTTTGTTGTCCATGCTGGTGATGTAATACCCATCTACTTTTTGATCAACAATGAATGAAACTTTAGGTGCAAACCAACCATCCAAAACAACATTTGAGTCTTTACCTTTACCCACGATAAAAGCACCCGTTATCGGTAGGCTTGTGTTGTCTTCCATCATGATAAAAGCAGTGTTAGTCGCTGAATTTTCGCGCTTATAGCTTCGTACTGCTTGGTTCATGTTTATTGAAGGTTCTGCAAGAATTGTCTCATTTGCATTATTCTCTGAAGCTTCAAGTAATGCTTTTTGGTGATCTGAAAATTTTAAATAATGTTTTCCAAGCGTGATGATTTGGTTGTGTTCGAGTATGTGCATTTCAACTCGGTGGCCATCTACAAAGGTACCATTGGTGCTACTTAGGTCTTCTAGGAAAAAAGCGCCACTTTCAGAAAATATTTTTGCATGATATGAGGAGATACCAAGATTATCGATGGTCACATCATTGGTGTCATTACGGCCAATCGTCGTTTTATCACTGATTACATATTCTTTTTGTATTTGACCGTTAAAATAATGTTGTAAGGTAGCCACTATATACTCTCCTTGTGTATAGCTCGTAAATATCGTTTTTCGCTTCTCCAAATTAATACAAATAAATGATTGATTGCATTTTAAGGTTTAATTTTGAGTCACGGTTGTTGGGTGGACTGATTATCTCTTTTTTCTAATGTTGTTTAAAGTTAAATATAAACAATTGGCATAAATAGATGTATTAAAGGTGCTGAAGCAAAATTTAAATAAGTTGAAGATGGCCTTAGAGAGTAAGTTACAGTGCATGATTTTACATTAAAGTGGATCTTAGCTTAGCGATACTGGTAATTACTTTTAATTAATGGTAAAAATGCAGCGATTAACTGTCATTTTAATAACATGATAAATACATTATATGCAAAAAAAACTGGTAAAAATTGACTCTGAAGCGCACCAGATGCTGAAAACATTGGCCTATAGAATGGATCGTGAAATGGGTGAAATTGCTTCGGAATGTATTCGGCAAGCCTATCAGAAAATGATAGATGATTTTAAAGAACGAGAAGATGATGGCAAAAAAAAGAGAGACTAACTTTACATTAGCCTCCCTTTTTAGATTAATTCATTAAAAATGAATTATTTAGTAGCTGGTGCTACTGGAGCAACAGGCGCTACAGGTGCAACTGGTGCATAACCGTATGGAGCATATCCATAGCCATTGTTGTAGTTGTTGTAACCATTCCAGTTGTTGTTGGTGTTAGCTTTACCGTTACCACGTCCACGTGCTTTCATGTTCATGCCGAAGCTGAAATCGCCATCTACGTCGCCAGAAGCGTCGCCATTTCCAACGCCAGTACCATTGTGTTGACCGTTGTAGCTGCTGTTGTTGTTGTTGAACCAAGCAGAAGCAGAAGTTGAAGCAGCGATAAGTGCAATAGCAGCAATAAGTTTAATTGATTTCATGATTAAATTCCTAAAGGTTAGTAAGTTGAGTTAAAATCTCTATTTAAATTATGAAGCTATAATATTAGGAGACCATGATTAAGTCAACAGGGTTTACCCTTTTATTTTACATAATTTTACTAGCGCTCCCCACAGCCCAGCCTGGGGCTGATGATAGTCGTCGAAAAATTTTCTCTGAACTGACCCTTATCCTGCAGCAACAGCCTAATCCGTTAGAACAGACGTTGTTTAAGGACGCTACGAATCACCAATTTAAAACATTGTCTATTGCTCAAGCAGGTTTGATTGCCTCAGGTGTTAAGTCCTGGACTGAATTCAATAAATTGTCATTAAAACTCTCCAGTCTAGAAGAAAGGGCGCAACAGCTTTTTTCAGGCTACTCTCCAAGTGAGAAGGCTAAAAAATTACTCATTTGGTTACATGAACACGTTTTGACGACGTATACCGAGAAACAATCACTATTACAGGTTGCATTAAAAAATGGACTTTATAACTGTGTTTCAGTGACCGTTCTTTATAATGGGATTGGTTCATCTTTGCAGTTGCCACTTAAGGCTGTTTCTACAGAAAAACATGTTTTTTCCTTGCTCCCATCTAGCGCTCAGAATTTTGATATAGAGACAACAACTCAATATGGTTTTAATCCAAGCCTTGCTGCAGTGCAAGAATTAGAGAAAAAAACTGGTTTTGTCAGGGTGGGGCAAGAAGAGGTTTCAGCAAGACGTGAGATCGAAAACGTTGAGTTAATTGCGCTTATTTATTTTAATAGGGCGCTTACCTCTATTGCGGAAAAAGATTATGAGCAAGGGTTACTGTTATTTGCTAAAGCTTTGCTACTTGATCCTAGTCTAAAACAAGCAAGAAGCAGTCTTAATAGCTTGTTATCAATGTATTCTGCTGAGCTTTTAAATCAGCAAAAATATAAGGTGGCATTGGCATTAATTGAGCTGGGCTTGCAATTATCACCTGACAATCAAGCGATGAAGCATAATTTTACAGCAGGTTGGCATAACTATGCGCTATTGGCTGCAAAAACACGCCCGGCAACTGAGGCAATTGGCGTAATTCGTACCGCATATGATTTATTGGAAACAGAGGCACTGCGGGCTTTACAGGCACAAATATTTGTGACTGAGGCACTTGCTTTTTCATCAAAAGACCAGTGGGAAGACGGCTATAAAGTGCTTTTGAAAGCACAACCACTTATTTCTGCTAATAGCTATTCGTCTTTAAAGCAATGGACGGAACACTACTTATTAAAATGGTCAATAAACGAGATTAAGAACAAATCTTACGATCTCGCTTTCGAGGTTATTTATGCCTTATTGTCGTTGAATGCGAATAAACGCATTGCGATTGATAATCTGGCTTATATCACTCAAGAATGGTCTCGACAAATTGCTCGAACGCAATCAATTGAGGCCGCCACAGACAAAATTAATACCATTGTGCGCCAATATGGTCAGCATAAAAAAATTAAAAAAGTGGCCAGCCAGTACACCATTTGGGCTGTTAAAAGGCTTTTAAAAGAGCAACAATTTGCCCAGGCACTAGCAATGACCAACGCGGCAAAAGCTGTTTTAAAACAACCACAACTTATTCAAATGCTTACCGTCGTTTTTGATCAGTGGTCACAAGCATACATTAAGCAGCAGAATTGGGGGAAAGCCGTAAAGACGTATCAGTTAGGGCTGCAGCAGCTACCGAATAATCACACGTTAATAGAAAACGAAAAATACACATGGAATGAATGGGGTAGGGCTTTTATCAAGGAAAAAAAGATAAAAATCGCTACCCAAATATTTAATAAGGCGTTAAAGAGATACCCAAATGACGAAATATTAAAAACAAATTTACGTTACTGTCAGCAATTTCAACATTAAGTCGTGTTCGTTGCCGGTGTGCTCTGTTTCTCTAGCAGTAACGCATTGGCTTTTAAGCTTTCCTCAAGTAATTTTTCGATATTTTCCAGGCGTAGTTCAAGCTGCTCAGTGTGCTCTTTGATCCAATGGACTTCACCTGCTTCTCCGACATTGTGCTCACGGTTATATTCTTCATGCTCCTTCGTGAGAACATCCAAAATAATGCCAATCATCATATTCAAAAAGACGAATGCCGTTAAGAATATAAACGTTAAGAAGTAGAACCAGCTGAGTGGATAGACTTCCATGGTTTGGTACATTAAATCTGTCCAATCCTCAAAAGTCGCCACTCGGAACAGTGTTAACATTGCAACGCTGACATTGTCCCAACGCTTAGGGTTGATGTCTTCAAACATGAAGCTACCAATCGCGCCATATATATAGAAAATGACAAACATTAATAGGACAACATAGCCCATTCTGGGAATCGCTTTAAACAGAGCGTTGACCAATAGGCGTAGTTCAGGAATTAGAGAAACCAATCGCAATACCCGAAAGATCCTCAGTAGACGGGCAACCAGTACGAGCTCACCGTCTTCAATAGGGGCAAGGCTGGCTGCGACAATAATGAAGTCGAATATATTCCACCCTTTTTTGAAAAAATCGACAAAACGTTTCTCAGACACCATTCTCACGAGAATTTCGATCAAGAAAAAAGCCGTAATGGCGTGATCCAATACGGTAAAAACTAGTGCGACTGTCGGGTTCAGAGGGTAGGTTTTTTCCCCGATGATGATTGCTGACAAAACAATAATAAAAATTACCGTAAATTCAAAAAATTTATTGCTTCTGAGTGATTCAAAGCGCGCTTGAAGCGCTCTGAACTCTTCTTTTGATGACATATCACTTCCCGTGTGAACCTAAATTTATTCGGCAAAAGAGTAACATAGGGATAATCAATTTAGAATAGACTGTGATAGTTGTTGTACGATCTTTACTAGGTAGGAATATGCTTACACATTACAGAGAGTAATCCTGCTAGAGCTGCTTCGGGGAGTTTGATACCCTATAGTGACACCTTAATTTCGGATCAATAATGATTATAAAAAACAAGCCGCTATTATCACCCATCATGGTGAGCACCATTTCTCTTATTTTATTGTTAGACCTCTTTATCGTCGCGTGGCTTTCTATCTTTTTTGTTGCGAGTGAATTATTCCCTGACCCTTCGGTACGGCTTTTTCTTGCAGAGCTTTGGCAAGGTAAAATGGATATGACCGTCGCATTTATTGGAATTGGTGTTGCCATTACCCTTTATTTGAATTTAAAGCAGGCATTTAATGCGATCTTGTGGGTACCCATCATTATGACCATCAGTGTCATCATGTCAGGTTTTACTGCAGGGATTGTGACTCAGACTGCGCGCGTAGAGAATAATAATCCTGATTTCCAGTTTGTTATTATACCCGTCTTGCTTGTGAGTATCGCCTTAATGGTTTTTAGTGTGCGCCTGTATAAGAAGCATCAAATATAGCCCCGCGAATTTTTCTTTGCCCCCTACGTTATTCCCTCGTCAGAGAAATAAGAATAAGGTAATATCTCCTTATCCAACTAAATAAGGCGTTTCTCAATGAAAATGGCAACTTTGTTACTTGTTTTATTTACCGCTTCCTCTTCAGCTGTGGCTGGCGATGTCTATTACGGTGGTTATAACCCGTACTTGCAATATAACAACGGTGGTTATGGTTATCGGTATGACAATAGAAACGGCTACGGTTATGGCAACCCGTATGGTAACGGATACGGCTATCCTGGTTACCCACAAAACCATACGGGGCATAACGATGAAGGCGGGTATTATATTCGCAATCGTGGGAGGGATGCTTTTATTACAACACCAAACCCGAATGCGGCTAAACTGCCGGATCCTTTTGCGAAATTAGGTGAGTAATCAAAAATGTATTCAGTGATTACCTAACTGAGGCAGCTAAGGTGTCTATGGTTTCGGTAATAATGGATTTGATTTTATTGCGGTTAATAGCTCGGGTGCTTTCAGTTTGAGTGTGTGACTTAATGTCATCTAATCTTACTTTGATGCCCTCTAAAGCACCTTGTTGTTGACTTGTAGACTCTGTGACTTGGACGTTAGCGTCTTTCAGTAAGACAATGTCTCCTACAATTTCAGCAAACGAAATACAGGCATTTTCAATAAGCTCTTCGCAGTTTGCAGTTTTCTCAGACCCTTCTGTCATGACTTTTGTGGCAACACCAACGTCAGCACGAATTTTGTCGATAAAATTAACAATTTCGACTGTGGACTCTTGTGTGCGTTTTGCAAGGTTTCTAACCTCATCGGCAACAACTGCAAAACCACGCCCTTGTTCGCCTGCGCGTGCGGCTTCAATAGCGGCATTTAATGCAAGTAAATTGGTTTGTTCTGCCACGTTTTTAATGACATCAAGTACAATACTAATATTACTAGCATCATCGCCTAATTTTTGGATAGCACTGGCAGCTGATTCAACATCCATCGTTAAGGCTGCCATTGCACCCATGGCGTCTGTAATAATGGTTTTACCTTCGTTAGTATGACCGTCAGCTTCAACAATATAATCACTAATAGACTGGGTCGCATCAATTGCAGAAGACGTGGATGTTTCAATGTCAGAAATAGCATTATCTATAATTGATTCATCTTCTTGTTGATGGGTGACTCGCTCTTTAGCTAAGTGGCTTAACTCATCAACATAAGCATCAGCTTGCTTAAGCTTGGACAATAAAGAGGCTTCATTTTGTGTGAGCTCTGTGTAGCGAAGTTGTACTTGATACAGCTGACTCAGCATATATGCCATTTCTTTGCTGGTGGCGACATCAGATACGTCGGTCGCTTTTAAATTCATTTGGCAGTTAGAGATGCTGGTGTGAAGCGCTTCGACGGGTTTGTTAATCCCGTTTTTGCAGAATGAAAAAGCAGTCACGCTGGCTGCAATTGCTGAAATACTGATGATAAAAGCACTACTGCTGAGCCCTAAGCTTGAAAAGGCGATGACGGATGTCAGAGCGGCATTAACAGCGGTGATGGTCAATATTTGCTTCGGAAAAGAGAATCTAGCCAATGCTTTTGTCATGAGTAGCTCATTTAGAATCATGTGTATATTCTTAAGTTTAGACAAAAATCCGAGTATTGCTCTATTTTAATTTTATTTTAAGTGACCTGGAAAGCTCTGCTGCAGGGTTTTGTAGTGCATCTCCCTCTCGGCTGTATGATAAATAGGCAGATACTGTTTTGTGTAAAGACATGGCCATACCCCTTTCAATAGGGATGCCAGCATGGGCACAACAGGTGATAAAACCTGATCTAAGTGAGTGCGGCGATAGTTTCAAATCAGGGAAACCTGATGCAATACTAAGATTTTTTATTATTCTCCGAATATTTTCACCACTTATTTTCTGTCTAATCTTATTGCTTCTTGGGTCAATCGTTCTAAAAATGTGACCATCTTCAATATTGGCGGCACTGAGCCAGTTTTTTAAGTGTGTTGCTGCGATACCTTTAATAGGCAGTGTGGGCACGCCGTCGATGGCGTAGTGAGACTTGGTGTGAGGTAACATTAAGGTGTAACTGAAAAATGGTGCCTCAGCTTCTTTGTGCAAGGACAAATGTTCGACCTGCATCTGGCACAGTTCACTCCTTCTGCGACCACCGCTCCATAAACCAACGCTAAGTAGTGCTTTGTTTTGAACGCCAGATAAAGAGTCATCACACACGTCAATCATTGCTTGATAAATCTCGGCGGTAATCGCGGGCTTTTTCTGTGCGACGACCTCACTGGCGAAGCTCGCTTCAGCTGATGCACGTAATGTTTGCAGAATCTGGGGGCTGTAAATATGCTTATGACTATAACCATTGGCTTTATGTAGCTTTGATAGGCTACTGAGGCGCCGTTTTATGGTGCTAATTTTGTGTCGGCCTAACTTAGGTTTAAAACCAAGCTCTTTAAGTGCCGTGATGACACTTTCATTTAATCCGTATAAGTGATCTCCGACAAAACATTCTATGATTTTTCCTGGAATAGGGAGTGTGCCTTCAATGACTTGGTGCGAAATTGAAGCCCAACGCCAAAAATAATGAATATCGGAATTAAAGGCTCGAGAAGTGTTGGGTCTGGAACCTGTTTTGCGAATGGCCTGTGCTTTACTCAAACCTTCGCTGAGCAGTTGCTCTGACGAAGGGATGACCTGCGGAAGCTTACTCACCCTAAAAATTTTAGGATTTCAGATTCAATATCTTTTTTATCAATCACCATTGGGTGAGTGATGGGCTTTGAAAACAAGTCATTAATGTTATCAGGAATGACTGTTTTTGCAGTTTTAGAAATTGATTTCAACGCTTCACTATCTGTTAAATTCTGTTCGTTACTCAGTGCTTCAGCAATCATAGGGGAGAATTTAGTCCACTCTGCTGTTGAGTAAGTAATGGTGACTAAAGGCTTATCTCTGCAACTCTCATAAGCTTTGAAGCAGGTGGCGGTATGTGGATCCATCAAGTAACCACCATCAAAGGTTGTTTTAATGTAGTTTTTGCCGCTCTCATCATTGCAAGAGTCGGCAATGAAGACTGTTCTTAGCTGTTCTAACTCAGCACCTGTCAACTCATAGGCATTCTCAGAATCAAGTTGTAGCATCAGTTCTTTTGTTCGGCTGCTGCCGAAAAAGTCATATAAAACGCGTTCAACGTTTGAGGATTTCAAAATGTCCATTGCGGGGGACGTTGTAGCGATGACAGATCTGTTTCTGAGGTCGTATTTCCCTGTATTGATCAAATCAGTTAATACATTATTACTATTAGAAGCGATAATGATCTTCTCAACGGGCAAGCCCATTTTCATGGCATAGTAACCACCGAGCGCATTGCCAAAATTACCACTAGGTACGTTTAGGTAAACGTTGTCACCCAACGATATAGCCTTTTGCCGAACCAGCTCTAAATAGCTGTGAATATGGTAAATCTGTTGGAAAATGATGCGTCCAAAGTTGACGGAGTTAGCAGCCGACAAATGGATGCTCTTTGCTTTGAGTTTCTCACGGAAGGTGTTTGAGGAGAGTAATGATTTTAAGGCAGATTGGGCGTCATCAAAATCGCCATGTATTCCGATCACTTTTAAATTGGCGGCATCTTCTGTAACCATTTGCAACCGCTGCACATCCGATGTGCCACCATCAGGGTATAAACAAACCACTTGTACATTGGCTTTATTTTTGAATGTTTCCAGGGTGGCAGGGCCTGTGTCACCACTCGTGGCGGCCATAATGAGGTAGTTTTCTTGTCTTTTTTGGGCCAGATCAGATAAAACGGTACCAAAGGGTTGTAGCGCCATGTCTTTAAATGCCCGGGTTGGACCATGATAAAGCTCACTGACATACAAGTCTTCACGTACCTTGGTCACGGGGACTGGGTTATTGGCATCATCAAATTCATCATACAACCCAAGGGCTGTATCTATCACGCTGGCATCAACATCCAGGTCAAAGGCATCGAGTACCGCTTTGGCCAGTTCTTTGTAGTTTGATTGTAAGTGTTGTTGTAAAAACTCAAGACCCAGTGTTGGGAGTGTTTCTGGGACATAAATGCCACCAAAGGAGTTCATAGGGCTTAGGATTGCCTGGGAGAAGGTAACAGATTGAGGGTGTTGTCCATCGTTGCCGCGAGTTTCTATAAAATTCATAATGTTAACTGCCTGAGAGGTGGTTATCTGATTAACGTGAGATAATACCAGATCGTCTCAGGACTGTTAAGGTTCGCAAAATCTCACCGGTATTAGTTACGTGTTGTTTGTAGATACTCCCAGTGCTCACTGTCTTGCTCATTTTGTGGGAACCTTGCTGGGAAGCTAAATGGGCCTAATTTAACTTGGCGAAAATAATCAATTTGATTGCTGAATAGGTGGACACGTTTGAATATTTTACCGACGCCTTTTAAGCGGTTGAAGTCAACCGGGTAATTATCGCCCAGATATTTCCATGAGGCATTATCTTCTTGATTTGTAGGTAGCGGGGCATACTCATTGTTAACATCCAGCGCAACCAGTTGGTAGTATTCAACAGTCTCATTATCACCATTAAAACTGGCATAAACATCACCAATATTACCCGTTGGATTAGCATCGTCAGGTGCTTTTAAAGGGTGTAAGAAAGGCAGTGTTCCTGGTTTTGGCGCTGTTTTCCATGGTGGGTTATCAGCTAACTCTTGGAGAGGGTCACGCTGCAGTGTCACTAGGTTGCTGGATTCTAAGCGTAAAAAAATAGCTTGCAGAAAATCAGTGATATACGCGGTGAATCGTGGTGGGTTAGTACAGCTGTGTAATGGCCCAAAGGTATCTGCATCGCACATTGAGTAGGTAAGGTCCTCAGGCGTTGATGACAGTTTATTGCTCCACTCGGCAACCGTTAGTGGTTTGTCATCGCTGATTGAGGGGTCAATGACCATCATTTTATCATCGACTTTGACGGCGACAGCAACGTGATACCACCAAGTAACATTACCTTTGACAATATTAGGTGACTCAATACCAAGGTCTCCAAAAACAAATAATTTTTTAACTTCAGGGAAGCCGAGTTTCTCTATGTGATTCTTTAAAACTTCCGCACGTACAAAGCAACCTTCCTCTGGAAACATCCACGAAATTCGGCGTTTATCGAGCGCTTTTTCAAAGTCTAGTATTAAAAACCTGCTATCTCGTCCACTGGTAAAGATATCATTTACCTGCGAAATATTATCCCATGATTGTATGTTTGATATATCTATCTCGGAGAGAGGTTTGGCAACAATATTGGCACCGTTTACTTCGTCTGGCGATAAAATATCATGAAAATAATTACCGATACCGGTGCTAATGGCGAGCTTGAATTTTTCAATTTGACGAACAGAGGCAGCTTTATGGTTTTCACTCTCGAATCGGGCATTGGAGACAAATATCTCTGAGCCATCTAAGTCTGCTGATGCATTGGTGGTACACAGTAGTAGCACCACTGAAAAGCAAGAAAATACGAGGTTTTGATAGGGGGATGGCATTCAGCATAGACCTTTATTATGATTAATTTAGGGTGCTTATTATATCGTAAAATACTGGTTTCCTAGTATACCGCTCGTCAGCTTATTCTTACATGCTAACGGAAAATCACGACAGTTTTATCAAATTTTGTCGTAATGCACTGGTTTAAATCTATCAGTATTGCCCTGGTGACAATAAGCCTAAAAGTACATATTCATAATATTATAAATAACAGTGTTAATCATTGGTGTTTTATTACGTTTTATTATAAAATGTCGCCACAAGGATAGTTGTTTACCCTAATCGATTGAAAGAAATCAATCAGATGAAATTATTAGCGTTTGCTTTGTGCGTACTCTCTTTTACCGTCTTTGCTGAAGAACAAAAAGAGGGCGCTGGAAATATAGATATTCAAGCTCAAGCAGTCTCAGAACTTGACTCTAGTAGCGATGGTTTTTTTATCCCCAAATCACCGGTTGTTAAGTCCCCAATACAGCGTCTAAAACCTAAGAAGTGCAAATAGTACTATTTCTACTTTTGGTACCTTGAAATAAGTGCAACCATGCCTTTCAGTGAGTTGAAAGGGATATCTACCAATAGTGAATTGACTAGCCAGTTAGGTAAATTGCCCCCAGGCTCAATGTGCTGCTCCCATGTGACGTGTGTCCAGCCGTTACCAGCGGGTGTAAACTGATAAAATCCAGTGAATGTCTGGATTCTGACGTATTCGCTGCGATTTATCTTTTTGCATACAAGTGAATCCTTCTTTTTGCAGTAATCTGCAGTATTCTCAAAATAAACAGTGGCCACTTTAGTTGTTGGGTCTTCTGTTATTCGCATACGGAAAAGCACATCTCGGTTGGTGCTCGGAAATGGCATGTCATTGGCTTGGTAGAAGATATGTTCATCTTCGCTAACGCGCTCAACTACAGCAGGCTCAATGCATTGGTAGACCCACTCAGGGCAAGATTCTTCATCTAGCAGCAAGGCCAATAAGCTTTCAATAGAAGACTGTATTTTTACCTCACCTTTAAATGCTTGAATGTCAGAGCCACTGACATCGCGCAAATAGATGTGGATTCCGTCTTCATTTTTGACGCTTTCCCATTGAGGTTCGGCTGCCAAAATTTTGACCGAAGTAAAAATGGAGAAGAGCAAGGCTAAGATTGGTGTGTATCTAAACATAAAAACATCTCTTTGTGGGTCTTGTTGCAAGCCATTTTTAGGATTAGCAGGCAGGTCAGTCAAAGTGTCAAAAATAGACTAAAATATACTTAAATTAAGTGGAGTTCGCATGACTCAACGGACAAGCTTCGGACATTATTACCTGCTGTTGTTGGTAAGCCTGCTTCTGTATGTATCGCCTGTTCAAGCTAGCTCAAGTATAACTGTTGATATTCAAGCCTTTCAAGGCAGTATGGACCTAAGTAATAAATGGTCTAGGTTTATTGACGACTCCGGAAATATTTCTATAGAACAAATCCAAGACAAAAAATTCACATTGTCCTCGAGAGAGATGCTTGGTGAAGGGTTTGTCGGGGGAGCGCTTTGGGTTAAATTTAGTGTTAAAAACGCTGCATACAAACCATGGTTAATGGAGATTGGCTGGCCTTTGATTGACCGAATCGACATGTACATAGTTGATGCGAATGGTTACATTGAACACGATTATATGGGCCAGGATTGGGTTTACTCGCAGCGAAAGAAGGTGCATCAAAACTTTGTCTGGCCTTTGAAATTACCGAGCAATGATGAACACACGATCTATCTTCGGGTAGAAAATGAAAAGTCGATGATGTTTTTCATTAGGCTGTGGGATGAGGGGGCGTTTGAAGTTTCATCTAGTGATGAAAAATTTTTGTATGGTTTGTATTTCGGTGGCATGCTTATTCTAGCTTTCTATAATATTTTTATTTTTATTTCTACTAGAGATAAAAATTATATTCTTTATTCCTGAATTCAAGTCATAAGTGCATGACCGGTTAAATTTTCTTGTTTAATGCCAGTGAGCTCTTCAAAAGCCTCATAAGGTGTTTTGTAGCCTAAGCATTTTCTTGGCCGGCTATTT
>JABHGC010000109.1 GCA_018672285.1 Methylococcales bacterium | reverse complement strand
TTCGCGGCAGTTCACAAATTAAATAGCCGGCCAAGAAAATGCTTAGGCTACAAAACACCTTATGAGGCTTTTGAAGAGCTCACTGGCATTAAACAAGAAAATTTAACCGGTCATGCACTTATGACTTGAATTCAGGAGATACACTTCCCTTTTGAAACCTTTTTTCTTAAACGGCTTCGTCGACATCACTTAATCCTAAGCCAAGTGTGTCATGAGTTTGAGCGACGTGAAAGTCACAGCTTATTGAAGTCAGCCATTAACCATCTGTATGCCAATGCATACCCTAATTTTTCAGCGATGTTTTTTCTTTCCGAAGTCACTCGCCAACGTTTTTTATCTCTGTATGACTACCCCAAAGACAATACTCACACCATTGCCCATGGCAATGAAAGTATGTTTTTAGCCGCAGCAGCTAACTCACTCACAAAAGAAGACTTGCATTCTCGATACTCTTTACAGCCACATCATCAAGTCATCTTGTTTTTTGGTGCATTAGTACCCAGTAAAGGGATTCCTGACTTAATCGAAGCCTTTGCACTCATTGCCAGCAAACAAGCTCAAGCAAAGCTCATTATCGCAGGCTACCCAACCAAACATATCGATTTACCGGCATTACAACAGCAGGTCCAACAGCATGATTTAACGGGTCGCGTATTTTTTGATACACGCTATATCCCCATCAGCAGCATAGCGCCCTTAATGCAGCTCGCAACGGTTGTTGTATACCCTTACCAAAGCAGCACACAAAGCGGTTCACTGCAGGTGGCCTACGCTTTTGGGCGGCCCGTAATCGCAACTACTGTAGGTGGTTTACCTGAGGTGGTTGACGATGGCAAAAGTGGCTTTTTGGTTGCTCCAAGTGCCCCTAAAGCACTGGCTGAAAAAATAACCATACTACTTGAATCACCCGAGCTCGCTGATCAAATGGGTAAACACGCTAAACATTTGTCGGAAACCCGTTACAGCTGGCAGCCTATTGCAGAAAAAGTAGCGAATGAATATCTACGTCTGGCAAACAATAAAAGCTGATGCAAAACAGGTGAGGTTTTTTCACACCCTTGCCGCTTATCACCTTCTCTGCTACAGTTTAAAAAGTGACGTCATTACGTCGTTTTACTCTATTACACAATTTCAAGGGAGACATCATGTCTAAAGAAAACGTCAAGTCGATGAAAAAAGAAATCAAAAGCCGTGAAGCTAAAATCGACAAGCAAAAAAAGAAAATCAAAAAACTGAAAAAAATGATTAAAAAAGCAGCATAATCATTTTCGATGACAAACTGGCAAAGAATAGACCTATTCTTTGCCAACAAACAGTGGTTCAATGGTGGCACAAACTAATCTAGAGGTCCCCACATGAAAAAAAACCTCAGTGACCCAAATACAGCAGAGACCACGCCAAGCAGTACAGGCCCTGAAAAAAAGAAATCAAAAAATAAATCTAAGAAAAACACATCCTTACGCTTAGACAAACAAACCCTCAAAGCCCTTAAAATTCACGCCATTGAAAACGACACCAGCATCCAGAAACTCATTGAGAAACTCATCAAAGACTACCTTAAAAAACAAGCCTGATTGAGATAACCTTTTAAGAGCGGATGCTTTTCAGTAAAGTAGAGCCATTATACTCTTTATTGTTAACCACCGCTGGCCCCCACAATGACAGTCGAACAACACGTTTTACAAAAAATTCAGGATGTGTTCCCAAAAATCAGTGAGTTATCTCAGGAAAATGGGCTAGACCTCGTTTCCCACTTGCAAGAACGCCATTTCACCGCTGGCACAACCCTCGTTCATCAAGGCGATATTTGTACACAACACATGATGATCATTGAAGGTGTTGTCAAAGTCTTCACCCGGACAGAGAATGGCCGAGAAATTGTCTTATATCGCGTTACCGAAGGTGAGTGCTGTGTTTTAACAACCTCTTGCTTATTAGGCCACACCCCCTTCCCCGTTGAAGGCGAAGCAGAAACCGATGTCCATGCGGTGGCCATACCCGCTGAATATTTTAACCAAGGTTTAGAACAATCAAGCCTATTTAGGGAGTTTGTTTTTTCTGCATACACCCAACGCCTCACAGAAATAATCGCCTTAATTGGCGAAATTGCCTCCGTCAAAATTGACCGCCGTCTAGCAACCTCCCTGCTTCAACATTGCCAGGGTTGCAGTGCCATTAAAATCACTCATGATGCTTTAGCCAAAGAACTTGGCACGGCACGAGAGGTCATTAGTCGAAACTTAAAAGAGTTTGAGCAACAAGGCTGGCTGAAGCTTGGCCGAGGGACTATTCAGCTGACAAACAGAGATGAATTAGAGAAATTTAATAAAACAGTGCTTATGTGACATTGTCACTGAAGCTGACCGTCATTACCGGCATAATGAGCGCAACTTAACCTTTACTCATCTTTCTGGAATTTATTATGTCTATTGATCAAATTGTTTTTGCCATTGCCGGCTTTTTTATTGTCACCAGTACCATACTGGCACAACTGCACAACCCCGCATGGTTGTATGTAACCGTTTTTGTTGGCCTGAACTTAGCACAATCTGCCTTCACAGGATTTTGCCCACTGGCAACCATTCTTAAAAAACTAGGCGCCCACTCTGGTCCAGCATTTCATTAAGCAACATTCGTAACCCAAAGTACTGCTTATTTGGGTTGCCGAACCTCAGTATAAACCTACCATATTTTAGATTAACACTGCTTATTAAAGCAGTATTAATGCATGAATTCGCCATAATTCTAGTGCAAAATCCCCCCTATTACCGCATAATATAAAAATAAGATTCACTTTAATAGCGGCACGAGATGACTATGGATATCGGCATTCCTAAAGAACTGAAAACCCTTGAAGGTCGTGTGGCCTTAATCCCTGAAGCCTGCGGTGAATTAGTTCACCAGGGTCATACTGTCCGCGTAGAAACAATGGCCGGAGAACTCAGCGGCTATTCAGACCAAGACTATCTTGCGGTTGGTGCACACATTTCACCCACAGCTGATGCGCTATATGCCGACTCCAAACTCATTGTAAAAGTAAAAGAACCTGTTAAAGCAGAATACCACCGGCTACAACCTCACCATCTACTGTTTTGCTATCTGCATCTAGCCGCCTTACCAGAACTCACTCAGACACTGCAAAACATTGGCTTAACCGCCATTGGCTTTGAGACAGTTGAAGTTGATGGGCAACTGCCCTTATTAGCCTCCATGAGCAGTGTTGCAGGACGCCTTTCCGTACAAATTGGCACAACCTTATTGCATTCACCACAGCAGGGCAAAGGCATATTATTGGGCGGGCTAGGCTCTGTCGACCGCGGCAATGTCGTGATATTAGGTGCAGGCGTTGCAGGCAGCCAAGCGGCGGTTGTTGCCGCGCAACTCGGTGCCAATGTGACGATCTTTGATAAAAAACTCGACAAGCTGACTGAAATGCACAACCTCGGCCCGAATGTCGCCGCTTTATACCCCTAGCAAGAGGCCCTACACAACGCAGTGGTCAATGCCGACTTATTGATTGGTGCGGTACTGATCCCTGGCGCCAAAGCCCCCAAACTGGTGACAGAAGCCTGGGTAAAAGAGATGCAACCTGGCAGTGTCATCATGGATATCGCCATAGACCAAGGGGGCTGCATTGAAACCATGTCACCCACCACTTACCAAGAACCAACGTACCAATGCCACGAGGTAACCCATTTTGCCGTCACCAACATGCCAGGTGGCGTCCCAAAGACCAGCTCCCAGGCATTGTGTGCTGCTATCACGCCCTATGTATTACAGCTTGCGGCAGGAAACCTGACATCATCCCCTGCATTAACTTCGGGCATTAATGTCGATCGTGGCAACATTGTACATCCAGCATTAATACGCAATAGTTAAGAAATTAAGCGCTCGCACTGGCATTGCCTTTAAATAGCAGCAGAATCCAGGTGCAGTAAAAACCAAGTCAGCTGCCAATAACGCCTAATCTAAATAAAGCCAAATCAGCAGTTAAACCGTTTATTTTTTCTTCTCACAAAACCGTCAACTTGATCACAATTTAAACAAATAGCAACAATACATGAAGGCTTAGAGAAGAAAATCCCGCATAAATATGCTTTACTGTGAGCAACATGAAGGCCCACCAAAGATATGCCCCAACTCGCCAAAAACTGCTTCACCGTTACCAATACAACGAGATGATCATGACAAAACACATAGGATTTACCTTAATAGATCTCATCGTTGCGGTCGCAATTGTCGGTCTATTAGTGGCCATCGCCCTCCCCAGTTACACCGCTTTTGTGCAAAAAGCGAGGCGATCAGATGCAACCAGCGCATTAGTCCAACTCGCAATTGCTCAGGAAAAACACCGCTCAAACAACCCCCAGTACACAGCAGATTTCAACGCACTTAACCTGAGTACAACCTCAGTTGAAGGTCCTGAATTCAAGTCATAAGTGCATGACCGGTTAAATTTTCTTGTTTAATGCCAGTGAGCTCTTCAAAAGCCTCATAAGGTGTTTTGTAGCCTAAGCATTTTCTTGGCCGGCTATTT
>JABHGC010000168.1 GCA_018672285.1 Methylococcales bacterium | reverse complement strand
CAGCAATGGATGTCGTGGGTGCATGTGGGTGATCTTGTGAACTTGATAGACTTTCTATTAACGCACAAAGGTACTTCAGGTGTCTTTAACGGCACATCTCCACAACCTGCGACCAATGCCGATTTTAGTCAGCAGTTAGGTGCCGCTTTAAAACGGCCTGTCTGGTTTAAAATTCCCGCAGCGGTTTTAACAATATTGTTAGGTGAAGCGGCAAATTTGCTTCTAACAGGGCAAAAGGTAATACCAAAGCAGGCGTTAGATGCCGGTTTTACGTTTGCATACCCTGATTTATCCAGTGCTTTTAAGCAGTTAACGCATAAAGGGGGAAAAGCATGAGCCAGTCCGTCTATCAAAAAGTGATGAAAGCTGATTTTGAACAGTTGCCTAAGGGGCTGCGAATACTGCATGGCGTGAAGCAAGAAATTGTGGTGACGGGGTTATGCGATATTACATCGGGTACGCATTGGTCTAGTAAAATGATCAGGCCTTTATTAGGGCTGCCGGCAACGGAGACACAGGCACGTTGTAAAGTCGTGATTACGCCTAGTAATAAAGGTGAAACATGGCATCGCACCATGGGGGAGAGTCAGTTTAATAGTCAGCAGTGGGCTGGTGATTCTCTGGTGTTTGAGCAAGTTGGGTTTTCTCGATTGGCGTTTCAAATGGTGGTAGAGAAAGGCAAGCTTCATTACCAACTTAGTAAATTATCGATATTTGGGCTGCCCATTCCTCAATTTTTATGGTCTGAAGTCCGGGCGGTCGAGTCGATGAAAAATGGCTATATTCACTTTGATATTCGTGCCAATGGTGTGTTCTCTCATTTGTTGGTGAAGTATGAAGGGTTACTCGATAAAGTCACCTCAGATGGCACTGTCGTTTGGGAAAAAGAGGGGGGCCCAAATGAATCATGAAACATTTTATCGGTCTATTTTTTATTCAGCAGCTATTTATAATATTGCTTGGGGTTTGACGACGGTATTATTTCCTAATTTAATGTTTGAGTTATTGGGCATTGAGCCATTAAATTACCCCTTTATGATGAGTGGTATTGGTATGATGGTGGGCGTGTATGGCTATGGTTACTGGGTTGTTGCCCGTCATATCCGGCAGTACCCTCAGCTTGTTGTGATCGGTATTATGGGTAAATTATTGGGCGCAGTGGGTTGGAGTTACCATGTGTATTTGGGCGATATTCCGGCTTACTCATTGTGGATGAATGTGTTTAATGATGTGATTTGGTTGCCGTTGTTTGTGGGGTATTTGTTCTGGGTTTCTCAGGGCAATAGACAAGCGAATCTCAAGTCTGGTGAAAAGGTGTGATCACTATGATGTATTAAGTGTAAACTACCTTTCTTTATCATGGTGATTTGCTGTGATGGACCATAAGGTGGTGGTGTGAACCGAGTCTCTTCTTTGCCTTTTAAAACCGTTTGGTTAATGGCTTTCCCTTTAATTTTATCCAATATGTCTGTGCCTTTGTTAGGGATGGTCGATACGGCGGTGGTCGGTCACTTAGATTCGGCACATTTTTTAGGTGCAGTTGCACTAGGGGCTTTGTTATTTAGCTTTATTTTCTGGGGCTTTGGTTTTTTGCGAATGGGGACAACGGGGCAAATTGCTGTGGCATTTGGCCAGCAAGACATCAGGCAGGTGAGGGTCGGTTTAAGGGTTGGGCTAGTGCTAGCACTGGTCATAGGTTTGGGTTTGCTGCTGTTTCAAGTGCCGATTGCGCTACTGGGTTTTGCTTTAATTGATGGTAGTGCTCAGGTAGAGCACTGGGGGCGAGTTTACTTTGATGTGAGAATTTGGAGTGCTCCCGCCACATTGATGAATTATGTTTTTATTGGTTGGTTTATCGGTGTTCTGAGAACCCGTTACCCACTGTATGTACTACTACTTAGTAATAGTGTGAATATCATCTTAGACCTATGGTTTGTTTGGGGTTTAGATTTAGGTGTGGCGGGGGTTGCATGGGCATCGGTTATTGCTGATTATGTGGGCGTGGTGTTGTCATTATTGTTGGTACGACATTTTTTATCGGAATTTCCGGGTGAGCAAGGATTGGGCCGATGGTTCTCGTTGGCCATCTTGAAGCGATTTTTATTGGTGAACGCACACTTATTTATTCGGACGTTATGTGTGGTCTTTTCATTTGCTTTTTTTGCCAATCAAGGGGCAAAGAATGGTGATGTGATTTTAGCGGCGAATGCGGTGCTTCTTAATTTTCAAACGTTTATGGCGTATGCCTTAGATGGTTTTGCTCATGCAGCAGAAGGTCTGGTTGGGCAAGCTTTTGGGCAGAAGAATAGAGTGCGCTACATACAGGTCGTCAAAGCGTGTTTCTGGTTTGGAGGGGCATTTTCGCTGGTTTTTGCGATCATTTATGTGTTGTTTGGCGGCATGATCGTTACCTTGCTAACGGGGTTGGATGATGTGAGGCAAGTCGCGTCTGAGTACTTGGTTTGGGTGGCAATTTTGCCCATTTTATCGGTTTGGAGTTATTTGTTTGATGGCGTGTTTATTGGTGCAAACCGTTCACTGGAGATGCGAAATACCATGTTGCTATCTACTATTGGGTTTGTGCTGGTGTGGTGGCTTACCACGTCGTTAGGGAACCATGGGTTATGGCTGGCGCTCAGTGCATTTATGGTGTTGAGAGCGTTAAGTATGGGCTGGGTTTGGTTGATGAATGAACAGCTGTGGCTAAAAGAGGCTTAAGCGTGAATTGAATCAGCATGCTCACTCAATATTTAAGTTGTATTTGGTGTCAAAAATAAGATTTATTTTATCTGGATAATATCTGGGCTTGCAGATAACTCGGCACTTAGAGTACGCCTTTATTTTTAACGCTGATGTCACCGGCTAAAATGACACAGTCAAACCCATTGGTGTCAATGTCGAATGGGTGAAGCTCGAGATGAAGATCACTTAAGATGAGTAGTTTCATACTGTTCATTACGCTACTTTTAATGTCGTTACTTGGGTTATAGCAGTTTTGGTTTTCTTGAGCTAGTCATGTTTATGTCGCTTTATAAAATGTTAATTCTAGTATTCAAACATTCAGATGCAGGTGTTTTATTTGGCAGGGCATGGCAAACTGCACTGAGTTGAAAAAGGAGTCTGTGATGGAAGGGGTGATATTGATGGGGGTTCAAGCAAGTGGTAAATCTGCCTTTTATGCGAGCCAATTTGCTCAAACCCACTTACTCATTAGTCTTGATATGCTCAATACTCGGCGCAAGGAACGGCTTATTTTTCAAGCGGCATTAGAAGCGCCTCAATCCCTGGTGGTGGATAATACGAATCCTACCGTGGCATGTCGATCTCGTTATATTGAATCGTTAAAGGCTCATCACTTTGAGGTTAAGGGATATTATTTTCAATCTGAGATTGGTGCTTGTTTAGCGCGAAATGCAGGCCGTACAGGTAGCAATAAAATTCCAGAAAAAGGGCTCTTAGCGACACATAAAAAATTACAGTTGCCGTCTTTTGAGGAAGGGTTTGATGAGCTATTTTACGTCAAACAGGTTTCAGGTAAGTTTGATATCAAGGTTTGGAGCGATGAAATTTAAGCAGTTAGATGAGACGATGAGGCAGTTTGAAACGTCAACAGATTATAACGTGCTACCGGGCATATACATGGTCGCGCGCATTGATGGCCGGTGCTTTACGCGGCTGACAAAAAAAACACATCAGTTTGAGGCGCCTTACGATATTCGTTTTAGAGAGTTGATGGTGGGTACCGTTAAGCACTTGATGAACTGTGGTTTTAAGGTGAGTTATGGTTACACTCAAAGCGATGAAATTTCATTGTTACTAGACCCGAGCGAATGCTTGTTTCAGCGCAAAGAACGAAAGATAAACTCGATCTTAGCGGGAGAGGCGAGTGCCAAGTTTAGCTTGCTGTTAAATGATGTTGGGGCGTTTGACTGCCGTCTGAGTTTGTTGCCGAGTAAAGCCCGCGTGATTGACTATTTTCGTTGGCGTAGTGAGGATGCCGTGAGAAATGCATTGAACGCACACTGTTATTGGTTATTGCGTAAAGCCGGGGTCAGCGCAAATGAGGCGGCAGCACAATTGTCTGGTGCCTCGGTAGCGGTGAAAAATGAGCTGTTATTTGCACAGGGCATTAACTTTAACCACGTGCCTGATTGGCAAAAACGTGGCGTTGGTCTGTATTGGCAAAGTGTCGAAAAAAAGGCATTTAACCCCATTAACAATAGACCGGTTAGCGCAATGCGCCGGCACTTAAAAGTGGATTTGTCTTTGCCTATGAAAAGCGGGTATTCGGCACTATTAGAGGGGCTTGTCCCTGATATGTCGTAGTGCCTCTGTAATCTTACTGAACTATTGTCTTAGGCTTAAGTCAATATACAGAATAAGCTGGGGAAAAGTTCATGGTTAAAATAATCGTAATGTATGTGCTACTAGTGGCTCAGGTTTCTGCTGAGCCACTTCAGTACGTGGCCATGGGGGATTCATATACGATTGGGCATAACGTGGACGTGGCGCAGCGTTTTCCGAATCAATTGGTGGCAAAGCTTAACGAGTCTGGCCTTCAAATTCATTTAAAGCGTAATATTGCTCGGACAGGTTGGACAACTCAGGATCTGATTGAACAAGGGCTACCCATTTTTAAGACCAGTAAGCCGACGTTCTCAACATTATTAATTGGCGTCAATGACTGGGTGCAAGGTGTCTCTATCGAGCAGTTCACCCAAAATATTCAGGTTCTGCTAGATGAAATGTTGGTCACTTTACCCAATAAAAACTGTTTATTGGTCGTGACGATTCCAGATTTTAGTGCCGCACCCCAAGGGAAGAATTATGGCGGTGGTCGTAATATATCGGTTGGTATTCATGCGTTTAACTTTATGATAAAAGCGGCTGCAAAAGAGCGGGGGATCGCTGTGGTGGATATTTTTAATCTATCTCAAGGTATGTCATTAAATACAGACTTAGTCTCTAGTGATGGTTTACACCCATCGGCGAAAGAGTACTCTCGCTGGGTGACGAAGATGCTGCCTAAGGTTAAACCGCTTTAACAATACAGTGTGCAATATTGACGTGGGCATCATTGCCATTTATGCTTACGTTCACTTTTATCACATTCACTTCTAGGAGGTTGTTATGCTCTATTTCTACTCGCTCACCCAACCTTTCCTACGCCTTATCTAAACCTCGTTGTCCTTGATGACTGGCCATTTGGCTAGGAAATAATCATATTATTTGCCATTAAGGATGCATTTTATAATCCTGAATTCAAGTCATAAGTGCATGACCGGTTAAATTTTCTTGTTTAATGCCAGTGAGCTCTTCAAAAGCCTCATAAGGTGTTTTGTAGCCTAAGCATTTTCTTGGCCGGCTATTT
>JABHGC010000139.1 GCA_018672285.1 Methylococcales bacterium | reverse complement strand
CTTACTTTCAGACTTTTGCATCTACCTCAATAGATATCCTCTTCATTATCTTCAATGCGATAAGCGTCCGTTTGAATAGCACAAAACTCGTGATTTCGAATACCACTGAAGGTCAAAATGATAATCGCCATTGCATCGGGAATGCTTCCATGCAGTGCATTAAATGCTCTTTTCCCTGAATAGCCATTGGGTTTCAGTAGGTTTTTTGTGATCAGTTTATTCACTTTTGGAATTGAATATTTTTGTTGGTACAGCTTCCGTTGCTGTTCAATCTCTACATTAAGTGCCATGAGCTTTTCTGCTTGCTCTAAGATCTGATGGCAATGCTGAACCAGTATTTGTAATTGATCATCAGGAATTATGGGGGTTTTACCTATTTTCTTGCCTTGAGAGTGATTCCCCGCGAGATAAGCTGCCGAAGCCTCAACCCACGGGTGTTCAAATGCCCACTGGGTTCCTTTGAGATGCTGATAAAGTTTTTCTACCGCAAGGAATCTAAGGGTCAATGTCATCTTTGCAAGCGGCTTTTTCCGCTCTGAGATTGCTTGCTTGCACTGATGGACATAGTTAGCACAAACCAGAGGTGATATCTTATTCGTACTTTGAAGCCCTATGTCATTGAGGTAAAGCAAAAAGGGTTTACAGTTATTGAACATTCCGATGAGTGTTGCCCCTTCAGGACTGTTCGTAACGTCATAATCCTTCAGAGCTAACTTAACGGCGGCAACAAACTGGTTGGGAATGCTCTGAAAGCGAATTTTCTTATGGCTTTCTTTTGTATTTGATGGAAACCGCGCATCTTCTAATCGCCATTCTTGAGAATGGTAATCACTAATTACTTTGTGCGTCCCATCCGGTAGCGGATAGGAAGACACTGGCAAGGCTTGAAGCACCGAGTCATCTAGCTCATGGAGTTTGAGAGAACGACAGTAATCGGTCGCGCTTATGTTGAGAATTTGACTCATGCCACAGACTCCAATTGCGCACGATTTTTCCAAAATGGATGTGGATTAGCTTGCGCTTCGGCTCTAATGGTACTGACATAATCTGCATCTGCATCAAATTTTGGCACAATATCTCGATCAATGATGCGGATTATGTGAGCAAAGTATTTACGCCAGCGCTTGGCACCAATTTGCTCTCGCTCATAAACAATCAACCAATAGAACGAGAACAAGCGATACAGATCCTCTTTTGTAACCACCATATTTCGACAGCGGATACAACTCAAAAAATCAGTACAGTAGATTTTATTACCATTTTTATCCGTTTTAGGACTGTTAGAACACTTGGATACCGGCGTGTTATTTTCGATCACACTGCCTAATAACTCGTCGGTTCTGATCTTCCCCATATAATTAAAGTTTTTCTCAGCCTCTTTCGGGGCTTCCAAGTAATGCGTTACCGAGGTAGAAACGGTGTGATTAGACATTGCAGCGGTAACAAAGGGATCGCCGCCAGAAAGCGCCCAAATGCGATTTTCAAAGGTCTTTCTAAATCGTGAGATGTTGACTTTTAGCGCATCGCAATTATCGTTTTTTAGCTGATGCTGCTTCACCCAAGGTTTGATGTAATACAGAATCAGCTGATCACTAAGTGATGTAATCTCACCAGCATTGTCGCCTTTGGTTGATTGGTACGAAAATACCAAATCACTGCCTATTTTGGCTCTTAACGGCGCATTGACGCGAATGATATGTGCAGCAATCACGGCGACATCAGCCAGGACAGTTTGCGCATTTTCAACTGACTTTGCGTGGCGTAGGCTTTGAATGTGCGTTGCGTTCCCTCTGCGCTTATACAGTACCAATAATTTACGATTTTCTTTGAGGGGATGATCTTGAATGGAGTCAATCGTCATTTCCAACAAAGGGGTCGTATTCATCCCACTACGCAAAGCTATGCCTAATAAACACACCGTTAATTCATAACTTGTCAGGGGATCGGACTTTTTCAGGATCTCATTGATATCAATCTTTAGCGCATTGGCTACACGCCGACGCTCTGCTTTTGAAAAAGCCGTTTGACCTTTCATTTTTCGATTTGAATAGGGGAAAGGGTTTTTAGGAAAGTCAAATCGCTCGAACCAAGCCATCTTTTGCATTTTGACCAGGATGGATTTTATATGTGTGTAATGATTTTTAGCGCTTGCCCCATTGGGGTAATGGATTTTCAGGTGCTGAATATAGTTCTGTAACAACTCAGGCGTGATATCCGAAAGACCAAGATCAAGCGATAATGCTGAACGATAAATCACGAGATAATCGGCAAAGTTTTTATAACCGCTGTAACAATATTTCGAAACGGTTGATGCCTGTGGCTTCGACTCAGACAACATGATTTCAATGGTTTGTTGCACAGCATTGGTAATGGCATCAAAACCTTGACCATAGTGCTGTGAAAAGTCGAAGTTTTGTGAGCCAGTTGCATTCGGACCAAAATGAACCGCTGTGTGTTTGGGAATACCAGGCTTTAAAATGGGAGTGGGTGAGGATGCAGTCAGCGCTTTTTCGTCCGACGATTCATGCTCAGCTTGATTGAAGTCTTTCCGATTTTTCATGCTGCATATTCCTCAAGGCAGATTTGGTCAACATCTTGATCGAACTCTGTCATCAAATCGCCTTCTAAGTCTTCAAGGTAGTGAAGATAGATTTTTGTTGTCAGAATGCTTGAGTGACCTAAGCGGTCTTGCACATATACCAGTGGCTCACCACGATAGTTAGTATTCTTTCTCAGCTCGTAGAGTTTGAAGGTTGCAAACGTATGC
Source organism: Methylococcales bacterium (assembly GCA_018672285.1). Taxonomy (GTDB): domain Bacteria; phylum Pseudomonadota; class Gammaproteobacteria; order JABHGC01; family JABHGC01; genus JABHGC01. Next base: position 161 of record JABHGC010000139.1, on the reverse strand, counting down.
CGCAGCTTATGTAGGCTAATTTCTTTACGACCCACTATAGCTTTACCTGAATTCAAGTCATAAGTGCATGACCGGTTAAATTTTCTTGTTTAATGCCAGTGAGCTCTTCAAAAGCCTCATAAGGTGTTTTGTAGCCTAAGCATTTTCTTGGCCGGCTATTT
>JABHGC010000110.1 GCA_018672285.1 Methylococcales bacterium | reverse complement strand
TTATTTAAAACAATTGATGAACGTGATACCGGTTAATCATATTGACCAATATTTGCGCAAACACACACACTTATTAAGGTAACGCTTATTTGCTGCTGATATAGGCATCCTTCAGACTCATTCCACTATTGGAAAATACTCCCTAAGCCTATTCCGCTTTAGCCAATACGTGCCTTCCCTTGTGCTTTAACGGATAAAACATTATATTGATTCCCATAAAAATCGTCTGATAAAAGGTATCACCTCTCATGACCGAACCCCTCGATTTAGCCCGTTTTAACATGATTCAGCAACAAATTCGCCCGTTTGAAATCTCCGGCGAACAAATCATTCACTTGCTAGAACAGCTCAATCGACAGGATTTTGTCCCAGAATCTCAAAAACAAAATGCCTATTTCGATATTTTAATTCCACTAGATTGCGGTCAGGAAATGCTTGAGCCTAAAACTGAGGCGAAGATACTCCAAGCGCTAGATATTTCACCAACAGATAAAATTCTTGAGATCGGTACTGGCTCTGGCTTTTTAACCGCATGCCTTGCAACGCTTGGCCAGCACGTATTCAGTTACGACATTCACGAAGCACTGACCACATTTGCACAGTCTAACCTTGATGCTCACGGCATCAAAAACGTAACATTAAAAACAGAAGACGCCTTAGATCACTGGGATAGCACCGATTTATATGACGTGATTGTGTTAACGGGTGCCGCTAAAGCCTTTAATGAAGAATGGAAAAACCGCTTAAAAGTGGGTGGCCGCTTGCTATTTTTCTTAGGCAGCTCTCCTTCTGAGTGCATTTTAGTCACAAGAACGACTCAAGGCACCTTTGAGTACGACAGCTTATTTGACCTATACGCACCAGATTTGATTGAGAATGATTTAGAGCCGGAGTTTGATTTTTAATCTTTGCCTGATATCCATCCCTCGGCATATTCAGCATCTGAGCTCATAGTAGCAACCACTTTTCCGGTTGCTTTCATCACCACAAAAGGGGCGTTTCCTAGCAAGGCAAACGCATCGTCTTTTGTCTCTAAATACGTCTTAGCGTTATAAGCGATGACCCATCGGTCCTCGTATTCTTGGCTATTGTGTTCATCTATCAAGTACACATCATTAAACTCAAGTTTTCTCAGTTGCTTCTCAACGAGTTTATACGCTTTTTCTTTACTGATCATTCCAACCCTCACCTAGCCACAAACGACACAAAAAAAATGCCCCTTGTTGAATAACAAGAAGCATTATTTACGTATAACAACATCAACTTAAGCAGAGCAATAACTAGCTACTTTGGCGATGATCGCCTGCGGTTTCCCACAGTTTTTCAAGACTATACAGCTCACGTGATTCCGCTTGCATCGCGTGGAATATGACATCCCCTAAGTCCACAAGAACCCATTCACCGGCATCATCCCCTTCGGTCTTGAAAACACCACCAGTTGCACGCTTTGCATCCAACGCAACATTCTCTGCCAATGCTTTTACATGCCGTGAAGAAGTACCTGTCGCTATCACCATGTAATCTGTAATGCTGGTTTTACCTTGCACATCAATCACGGTGACATTTTGTGCTTTAAAATCATCTAACGTTTTTTCAACTAACGCCAATAGTGCTTTTATTTCCATACTTTTATCATCACCCCATCATTGACGGATGTGACCATCTCCTAAAACGATATATTTCTGTGAAGTTAAACCATTTAAACCCACTGGGCCACGGGCATGAATTTTATCCGTACTGATACCAATTTCAGCACCTAATCCGTATTCGAATCCATCGGCAAAGCGGGTTGAAGTATTCACCATTACTGAACTAGAGTCCACCTCGCGCATGAATTGCATCGCTCGTGAGTAGTCTTGAGTAATAATAGATTCAGTATGATCCGAGCTAAATAGATGAATATGTTCAATCGCTTGATCAATATTTTCGACTATTTTAATGGATAAAATAGGCGCTAAATATTCCGTTGACCAATCTTCATCCGTTGCCGTAATACAGTCTGTTAAAATGGCACAAGTACGGGCACAACCTCGAAGTTCGACCCCTTTTTCTTTAAAACCTGCGGCCAGTTTTGGCAAAATCTGTTCTGCCACGGCTTGGTCCACCAATAAAGTTTCTAATGTATTACAGGTACCATAACGCTGTGTTTTAGCATTAATGGTCACCGCAAATGCTTTGTCTAAATCAGCCGCCGCATCAATGTACACGTGGCAAATACCGTCTAAATGTTTAATAACTGGTACTTTGGCTTCACTAGAAATGCGTTCAATCAACCCTTTACCACCGCGAGGTACGATAACATCAACATAATCAGGCATGGTGATCAATTTACCCACCGCAGCCCTATCTGTCGTTTCTATGACTTGCACCGCTTCAACTGGCAACCCAACTTGTTCAAGCGCGTGATGAATACATTTCGCAATGGCCTGATTAGAGTGAATCGCTTCAGAACCACCGCGCAAGATCGTTGCATTACCAGACTTTAAGCACAAAGCCGCCGCATCTGCCGTCACATTGGGGCGAGACTCGTAAATAATGCCAATCACACCCAATGGCACGCGCATTTTACCCACTTGAATGCCCGATGGCTGATAACTCATGTCGGTAATTTCACCAACAGGGTCAGCAAGGCTAGCGACCTGCCTCAAACCTTCAGCCATGCCATCAATTCGATCTTCTGTCAGTGCTAACCGGTCAAGCAAGGCTTCATCTAAGCCATTTTGTTTACCCGCAGCCAAGTCCTTTTCATTTTCAGCCATGAGTGCGACGCGCTCTGCCTGCAATTGATCTGCAATCGCATTTAATGCGGCATTTTTCATTTGCCCGGTGGCTTTGGCCAACTGTCTGGAAGCTGCCCTTGCAGCTTTCCCAACAGTGTCCATATATTGTTCTATGTCCATTACGTCATACCTTACTACTGAAAACATTCACTTTGGCCATCGCCAAACATAACTGACTTAACTGAAACCAGACATCACCTGGGTGCAAGCCCTTTATGGTCTGATCAATTGTGCTACATCGCAGCAGCAACTGCTGCCATTGCTTAAACCGAAACCGAGACAACCCCCGTTTCACCACAGCCTTGCGTTTATCCCACACGCGGAATTTTGCCAACACCCGATCAAGCGGTTCACCCATCTCCATGCTTTTGGCCATGGAACAAAGTTGACGTAACTCTCGGTGTACTGCCCACAAAACGATAATGGCCTCGATCCCCTCTTGCTGCACCAGCATAAGCACTCTGTTCGCGCGCTTGACATCACCGAGCAATAAAGCATCCACCAATTCAAACACATCAAACCGAGCACTTTCACTCACTGACTCATCAATCTGGTCGGCGGTAATCACACCTACCCCAAATAACATGACCAGCTTTTCAATTTCTTGCCTTGTGGCCAGTAAGTTACCTTCAGTTCGTATCGCAAGTTGCCTAGCAACATCCGGTTTTGGTTGCAGCCCTGCTTTACGCATCCTAGCATCAACCCACTGCTCCATCCTGTTTGCAGGAATCGGCCAAATTTGTACGACCAATCCGTTGGCATCAATGGCTTTAAACCACTTACTTTTTTGCCCACTCGCATCCACTTTACCAAGAGATACCAGTAATGTGTGGTCGTCATCCGCATGTTTTAAGTAATGTGCAATTAAATCAGCACCAGGTTTCCCGAGCTTACCGCCTGGAATACGAATTTCAATTAATGTCTTGTCTGCAAATAAAGACATACTTTGATAAGACGCTTTAACATCAGACCAATCAAATCCAGCCTCGACAAAAAAACGCTCGCGACTATCAAACCCTGAGTCAAAAACATGCTGCCGGATTTTTGCCAGTGACTCATCCATTTGTAATGGCTCATCACCTGTCACCAGATAAATGGGTTTGACCCCTTTTAGCTGCTGAGGCAGTTTATCCGACGCTATTTTCACGAGGCTTTTTGAGTTTCCATTGCGGCTGTTTTCGCTCGGATGATTCGGAGCATGCGCCCAACTAAATTACGCGCCATTTCTCGTTGAATCACTTTTTCTTCGTTGCCTTTACCTAATGGGTCCGTTTTATCAAATAAGTAGTTACGCTCAACTGAAACGGTTTCTTCGCCAACGATTTCAAAGCCATTTTTGCTCACAAGCTTAAAGGTCGCTTCCATGAACAATTCAAACTCTTGCTCTCTTGATTGCCCGTCAACCGATAATACTCGGCGGCGCTGACGCTCATCCACAAGCTCCAACACACCCGTCGCTAATTTACGATCATCCGTTACTTCGATGCCGTATAGTGCTAACACTTTTTTCATTTCTTTGCTTAAGAAACCGAATGGATCAGCACTTTTCACAAAAGTCACTTTCATTGCAGCAGGAATATGCAACTCCTGATCAACTGACCCTCGCATTTTAAAGCCACAGCCTTGCAGCGCGATTAACACCCCTAACAATATTACTTTCTTCATTTAACTCACCACTATATTAACTAATTTATTCGGTATCACGATGACCTTGCGAATGGTTTTGCCATCAGTAAATGCTTTCACTTTTTCTTGCTCAAGCGCTATTTTTTCAACTTCGGCCTTATCTAAACCAACCTTAAGCTCTATTTTGTCTCGCAACTTGCCATTCACCTGAATCACATACAGTTGCGCTGATTTTTCTAACGCTGATTTATCCACTTCAGGCCAACCGGCATTCACCATATCTTGCTGACCTAGCATTTCCCACAGTCGGTGACAAATGTGCGGCACAATGGGTGACATCATGGCAACGATACATTCCATCGCTTCCTGAACGACTGCTCGTCCTTGCTCGCTATCGTCTTTAAATTTACCCAGCGCGTTACACAATTCCATGATGGCAGCAATCGCGGTATTAAACGTATGCCGACGCCCAACGTCATCACTCACCTTACCCACCACTTCATGCACTAAGCGGCGCATGTCTTTTTGTGAGTCACTCAATTTTGCAACATCTAGCGGGCTCGCATGGCCTTGTTCACAATGTTGCTCAACTAAGTGCCACAAACGTTTCAAAAACCGAGAAGCCCCTTCTACCGCACTGTCTGTCCATTCTAATGATTGCTCTGGAGGCGCTGCAAACATGGTGTACAATCGAACCGTATCAGCACCATAAGTATCAATTAACGCTTGCGGGTCAACGGTATTGCCTTTTGATTTCGACATTTTAATGCCATCTTTTAGCACCATGCCTTGCGTTAACAACTGTTTAAAGGGCTCATCACCCACCAACAAACCTTCGTCACGCATTAATTTTTGGAAAAATCGAGCATACAACAGATGTAAAATGGCATGCTCAATACCACCAATGTATTGATCAACTGGCAACCAATATTTAGCCCTCTCATCCAACATGGCATCCGCATCACTGCTGGCAAATCTCGCATAATACCAAGAGGATTCCATAAAGGTATCGAAGGTATCCGTTTCTCGCTTTGCCGCTTTACCACAAGTTGGGCAATCCACATTTAAAAATTCATCCATTTTCGGTAGCGGTGAACCGACCCCATCTAGTGCTACCTCTGTAGGTAATACCACCGGTAAATCTTTTTCTGGAACAGGCACAGCACCACAGTCATCACAATAAATCACGGGGATAGGTGTGCCCCAGAAACGCTGCCGGGAGACGCCCCAATCACGCAATCGGTAATTAACCCGTTTTTCGCCGCAACCTTTCTCTTTTAAGTACTCAGCAATGGCATGAAACGCTTTGCCAGAATTTAAACCATCAAACTCACCAGAATTTTTTAAGACTCCTTTATCAATGAAGGCTTCTTCTGAGATATCTAGGTCAGAGCCATCTTTAGGGAATATAACGGGGTTAATCGGTAAGTCGTATTTTTTAGCAAAAGCATGGTCTCGAATATCATGTGCAGGCACAGACATCACAGCTCCTGTGCCATACGTCATCAACACAAAATTCGCCGCCCAAATAGGCACTTGCTCACCAGACACGGGGTGTATCGCCATTAACCCTGTGGCAACGCCTTTCTTTTCGGCGGTTTCTAGTGCAGCTTCAGAGGTCTCACTCACTTTACACTCATCAATAAACGCAGAAAGCTCTGGATTATTTTTGGCAGCCGCTAAGGCTAATGGGTGCTCTGCTGCAACCGCAACATAACTCACCCCCATTAAGGTATCTGGGCGCGTTGTATAAACACTTAATGTTTCTTCACAGTTGGCGACACCAAAGGTTAACTCCACGCCTTCTGAACGACCAATCCAATGTTTTTGCATTCGTCGAACTTGATCAGGCCAACCCTCTAGCTGGCTTATATCGTCCAACAACTCCCCCGCATAATCTGTGATTTTCATAAACCACTGGGAGATTTCTTTCTTCTCAACCACCGTGGAGCAGCGCCAACACTTGCCGTCTTCCACTTGCTCATTAGCCAGCACCGTTAAATCATTTGGGCACCAATTAACAGGGGATACCTTCTTGTAGACCAAACCTTTTTTTAATAAACGCGTAAAAAACCATTGTTCCCAACGATAATACTCAGGTTTACAGGTCGCTAACTCACGATCCCAATCATAACCAAAACCTAAGCGCTTTAATTGGTCTCTCATGTAGTCAATATTGCTTAACGTCCACTTTGCTGGTGGCACGTTATGCTTGATGGCGGCATTTTCTGCAGGCAAACCAAATGCATCCCAACCCATTGGCTGCAATACATTTTTACCCAACATCCGTTGGTAGCGTGAAATCACGTCTCCAATGGTATAGTTACGCACATGCCCCATGTGCAGCTGGCCACTTGGGTAAGGAAACATGGCTAAGCAATAGAATTTTTCCTTATTGGAGTCTTCCGTTACTTTGAATGTGTTTGAATCAGCCCAATACTTTTGTACATCTGCTTCAATTTGATTCGGGTTGTAGGTTTCCGAGGCCATCTGAGTGCGTCTCTCCTGCGCTTTATCAATAAAATATTGTTTAACCAATTAAAATTGGCGTTGACACTTGCGTCAAAACATCGCGCATTTTACCATTTAAACATACCCATTGCGAACAGGTTTCAAGACCCTAAGTTGCTCACTTGACACCTTATTTAGGCAAAGCTTCTCAACTTATCCACCCCATAGAGGGCGAGACAGCGACTATAATGGGTTAAGGGTGCACAATCACAACAAGGAAACTGCTTGTGATTGGTATGAAAGAAAGCGCATCATTAAGGCAACAAAGGAGTTACGAATGAACGAAACGACTGAAAGACTGCTAAATGCATATAACAAAGTCTTGGAACGTATTCACCATACCATTGAGGATGATAACAACACGATCAAGGATGCGATCATTCGTGCACAAGAAAAGGCGTTAGAACTCAAAGAACTGACTCATGAAGAAGTCGATAAGATGTCGGATTGTTTACTCAAGGATGCAGAAGATGCGGCGGAGTACCTCGTCACAACTGAGGAAGAACTTTCTGGATGGCTCCGATTCGATTTGCAACTGCTCGAAACAAAAATGCTCACATGGTTAAGTGATGTTGCCGATAAAACAACGGTTGAACTCAATCAGCTCAATGTCATTGCCAAAGCAAGTAAGAAGTAACACAACAGGGCGAACCGCTTCGCCCTGCCTAACCATCATTTTATACCGCAATACCCACAGGTAGCTGATCAAACCAATCTAAAAATCGCTTCACATCATCCCCTTTAAACATTCGGCCATGTTGAGGGCATAGAATATCTATCTCTAATCGAGAAACACGCTCTATCCAATTAGATTTAGCCGTATTAGAGGGCATCCAACGCTTATGAAAATATTCCATTTTTGAAATATGCTCATTAAAATCGTCCACATACATAGGTGACGCTGGCTCCTCTAAAGCAGCACCAACATCTCCTGAAAAGAGAATTTTAGCCTCTTTATCATACAAGTGAATATTGCCAGAGGAATGCAGATAGTGAGCAGGAATAATTTGCAGTTGCAACCCACCTAAATCAACAACCCCACCATCATCTTTTACAGAAACATATTCAACATTATTAAGGCCAAAATGACGAATAAAGCCTTCCCAAATTGAAGGGGCATGTAACTTAGCATTTGTGAGCACTTGATCCCACAAATTTAACGATGAAATGACATCAGGATCTTGGTGCGAAGCAAACAAATCCGTCACTTGATCGATCGGCACATTTTGCAACACTGAGCTGAGCATTGGTGCAAACAATTCAACCCCACCTGGGTCAATAATTAAGGTTCTCTCACCATTGCGAACCATATATTGATTGGTCTCAATCAAGCTCTTACCTTTGACATCTTCTCTAGCCAGAATAAACCATTGGTGCTGCTGATCGTATATTTTGAGCGATTTCATTTAATTATTTACCTGTGCTTCTTCTAATTGGGTCATGGCTGTTTGAATATGAACAATCATGCGTTCGGTTAAGGCTTCTACTTTATCAGCCATTTCTTCTAATGCTTGGCGGAATTCTCCCGCCCGAGACGCTTCAATTCGAGAGATGACTGAAATCACTTTACCCGCTCGCATTTGCTGACGAATATCATCCACTAAAGAGGACAATTTTTTAATTTGATGCTTTAAATCATCATTTAACTTTGCTGTTCCTTCTCGACCTTTCGATATGGAAGGTTCAATAGAAGAAAAATACTCTATTTCCTCTTCTTTGTGCCGCAACACCACATCATCTAATTTTTGCGACAGACGATTAGCATCCCAGCACTCAATCGCACCACGAGAAAGTTCAATAGCCACAATATTAACTTGAGAAACCAAGAAAATTGACGAGGTTGACAGTTCGACAAAAAAATCCGAGACGACCTTAAAACCTAACGCGGCGTCCCCTGCTCTTAAAACGACAGTTCGTGCATTTTTCGCCACTAACGAAAGTTGTTTCGCGATATGACCTGCATTTGAAATTTCTGCCGCTGCCGTAGATGCCGCAACAACCACTTTATTGGCATCCAGCTGCTCCATTCCAAAGCCACATTCTAGTTGTGATGCAGTAAATGACACCTCACCCTCCTATGTTTCATTGAAACGTCTGAGATTCTTTTTTTCCGGTAATGGATAAAGTATAGGCGAAAGTTGAAAAGCCACACGCCAGATGCATAGAATATTTTAATGACTCATCTATAATTAATAATAAGGAGTCCGAAATGGCCAATTTCAACACCCACATTTCAGTTGGCATGCTAGCAACCGGCCTAGCAGTCAGTAGTTTAGCTGCCAGCCAGCTAATCAATGGCAAAGAAGCAGGACTGCTTTTTTTAGCAGGCAGCATAGGCAGCCTTTTACCCGATATTGATTCAGATAACTCTCTCCCGGTAAAAACCACGTTTTCTGTGATGGGCATTATTTCCGCTTTTATTGCCGCCACACTGATCAGCCCCAACTCGATCTTTTTAGTGATGGCTATTTCACTGTCGGCATACGCCCTCATTCGCTGGGGTGTGTTTTATATATTCACTCAGCTCACGGTTCACCGAGGCATTATCCATTCCGTCCCCTTTGGACTCTGGCTCGGGTTACTCGTCGCAATCGGTTATCAACACTTAACCAACCAAAGTGTGCTTGCTTGGTTAATGGGAGGGTTTGTCAGTTTTGGCTTTATGGTTCACTTACTATTAGATGAGTTTTACAGCGTTGATTTACTCGGCGGGACAGTCAAGCGCTCATTTGGCAGCGCTTTTAAGTTCTTCAGCTTTCGGGCACCTTTTTTATCTATCCTTATTTATGCAGCGCTTTGGGGTACATACCACTGGTTTGCCCCACCCCTTAAGCCATTAATCCAGTTTGCCAATAACGCCCATCATCAACAAAAATTTCAGCACATTTTTTCCCTTACTCAAAACGATAACCCGCGCCATGAACCGTTCTAATGATGTCTGGATTTTTAGGGTCACGTTCAAGCCGTTTACGCAGTTTTGAAACATGCTGATCTAGCGTTCTGCTATTCGGCAAGTAAGACCGCCCCCAGCAAGTATCGAACATTTCATCTCGGCTCACGACTTGCCCGCGCTTTTCATGCAACAAAGTGAGTATTTTTAAATCTCGAAGGCTCAAATCAACAGACAAAGTTTCTTGGGTCGCTTTTAGCTCCCCCACATTCACAACCCAAGCCCCCATGTGAAACATTTCGGTAGTGGGTTTTGATTGCAGAAAGTGGCGCCGAGTTGCCGCTCTTATCCGAGCCACCACCTCTTTAATGCCAAATGGCTTAACAATATAATCATCTGCGCCAAGCTCAAGCCCTAACACCTTATCCACTTCTTCTGACTTCGCGGTAATAAAGATCACAGGGACAAATTCATTCACCCTGCGAATTTTTCGGCAAACATCATAACCATTCATTTTGGGCATCATAATGTCTAAGCACACACAATCCGGGCTTTCCTGATTAAATTGCGCCCATGCAGACTCACCATCGGCAGCTTCTATTACTTGATATCCTTCCACCATCAATATTTCAACCAAACCTGCTCGTATGTATTGTTCATCTTCTGCAACTAATATTTTCATGACTGACCTAAACCTGTTTGTGGAAATATGGCTTCAAATAACGCCCCTTCTTTTGAATCTAATAATGATAATGTCCCTTGATGCAGCAACATTAAGTCACGCGCAATACTCAGACCAATGCCGGTTCCTGACACGCCTTCTGTTAACGCATCTTGCCCACGAACAAAAGGCTCAAATATGTGTTTGACCAATGGCTTGGCAATTCCTTCACCCGCATCTTGAACTCTTAGCACAACAGCATGCTCGGTAAAAAACGTGGTAACCCATACATTACCGCCATCGGCTGCATATTTTTCGACATTACTGAGCAGATTACCCAACACTTGCTCGACGATATCTCGATCTAACGGCACCTCTATATTAGCCTGTAGGTCACAATGGATCAGAATATTTTTCGCCAGATAAGATAATTCAAACTGCTCAACCACCTCTTTAACAACCTCATCTAACACCTCAGGCATTGGCTGAAACCGACATTTATTCCGCGCTTTCCGAGCAAAAGTGAGCACATTACTAATCATCCGAGATAAACGCTGAGACTCTGCAATGATGATATTCAACTTCTGTTTTTCAGGGCCTGACTCATCCTCATCTAACGTTTGTTCTAACAACTCGGCATACAAGCGAATATTGGTTAACGGTGTTTTAAGCTCGTGCGACACTTGGTTGACAAAGGTAACTCTCTGCTGTGCCTCACGATACTCACGGCTACTTTCTCGATAAAAATACAGTGCCAGCAATAACAATAACAAGCCACCACCAACCAACATAATGACAAAGGGAGACAATACTGCCACATCCGCTTTCCTGGCTTGATAGTACTCTAGTGACCATGAAGATAAAGGAAAGCTCAATGACAGCACCTCATCAGCTGCTGATTTTACCGGCTCATAACCGCCCCATTGATACACCGCATGCTTCGCAGAATCTAATAAAGCAATGCGAAATTCATCAGGGTGCTCAACCGGTAACATCGCCACAACGTCCGACAATAGCTTCACCCGGCTCAGTTCCACCCCAAATTGAAACCCTCGATCATCTTGCCACCAATAAATAAGATGAATCCCCGACTCCCAGTACCACACATACCATCCTTGGGCATTATCTCTTGGGTTATCAGTATCCCCAAAAGCCGGCTGCACGTTTTGAGTAAATGACCTTTGCCGCTTAGATTGGCGTTGAATTGATTTTTTCTTTTCTTTCTCCGTACGTTGTTCCCCCATATCTTGACGAAACAACGCCGTGCGCTCTACAAAATCACGCTCCTGCTGACTTAAAGGCATATTTTTAGGGGGAAACACCCTCTTTTTAGAAGGGTCCAGCACCAACAATTGATTCACCATAACATGTTTACGAATACTTTCTCGTAACACCCAAGGATCTAAGTTGACAAAATTTTCTTGTAATATGGTTCGTTCATGGCCTTTTAAAAGAGATTGGACCGATTGATCAACAGCACTCAATTGCTGTTTTATTAATAATTTTTCACGAACCTGACTCATAATCGTCTGATCATTTAAATAATTGACCGTGAGCACGCTCATTACCCCTAACGGCAATAACACAATGACAATAAAAATGGCCAACAAACGTGGGTTCACAACGATAACCTCATTTTTTTATTGAGTTTCAATACGGTTCAGATCACATTTTTTCAATTTAAGCCTCATTTTGAGCCCAGCTTCCACCCAACCCTAATTCATGGCCCCTAACCCTAAAAAGAGTGAATACTGAACAGTATTCACCCTATAAAACAGCCAACCGTTATTTCATGATGACCTAGTAAGATTGCTGTGTTTCATATTTATACTGGTCTTTTCTAAGCAATTTACGTTGTTTATTCCAGTTAGCGCCATCTAAATTATCCAAACTTTCGGTTTGAGATTCTTCAAATTCCGCCAATTTCTTCGATTTATAGCGTTTAGCATTACGACCTAAGTAGGCCGCATTTTTCTGTAAAACCGCTTTTGCTTCTTGGATTTTACCCTCATCTCGAAGTTTCACAGCTTCTTTACTACGCTCAATGGCAATTTGCTCAACTGCTGGCGCCATCACTTCATCATCCGTATTTTTATCCACTTCAGCAACCGAATCAGAGAAGCTCACACCGGTTGTACTACTCACTTGATCCGTGACATGTGTTTCTAAATTACTATACGACACTGTCACATCAGCCACTTGAATAGCATCTCCAACTGAGTGTGCAGGGATTTCCACCTCAAGCAAAATATATTTCTCTTGACCACTATAAAGCTGGTTAATATTGGCGGTTACCGTTTGCCCATAAATTTCAGCCTCTCTTCCTAAGACACGTACGGGTCTAATCCCTTCTGCAACCACAATTTTAATGCTCACTTCTTGAGCTACAACCGATAACGCATCTTTAAATTCACTGTTAAAGATATCGGCTAAATCTTCTGCAGACTCTGCAAAGGCATGGTTACCATTACTTTTACGTGCCAATTCCGACATTAAATCTTCGTTATAGCCTAGCCCCAAACCAATGGTACTAACGCTAATCCCTTCTTTGGCCAGAGATTTACCTAAGTTAGCCAACTCACGTGGCGAGCTAGGGCCAACATTCGCAACCCCATCAGACAGTAAAATCACGCGATTCACTCGGTTCTTAGTCAAAAATTTACGAACCTCATCAGCCCCCTTACTCACACCAGCAAATAACGCGGTAGAGCCACCGGCACTAATTTTTTTAATTTTATTAGAGACCAGGTTTTTATCCGTAAGCTTGGTTGCAGGCACCAAAACTTTTACCTTATTGTCATACGTGACAACCGACATAATATCTTGCTTGCCTAGAGCGAAGATAGCATCGGCTGAAGCTTGTTTGGCCTTTTTCAATTTAGCGCCCTGCATTGAACCTGACCGATCTAACACTAAAGCGATATTGGTTGGGGTTCTATCCCCTTTTGTGGCCATTTCAAACCCTGTTAACCCCACTTTTAAATAGGCGGTTTGTTTTTTATCAGCCAATAAAACTGGCTGCCCCATTGCGACATCAATTTGAACTTGTTTCGCATAGCTTGTACTTGCGCCTAATAATGTTGCGGTTCCGAGAATAGATACCATCAGTGTGGACCATTTCATCGCTGTCTCCTTATGTGTGTTTGTTAATGCGATGTTAAAAGTGTACGGCAGACTTTGTATGGAGTTGTTAGATCGATGTAAAAGGTTGTAAAAATTTTGTAAAACCGTGTTCAGCTAAATGTCAGCTACGAGTGCCCTTCTAAGTAAGTAACAAGATTTTTATAAGCGGCATTGACCTTCTTACTACTTTCCTCGGCCAATACACGCTGCTCATAATCAAGGTGTGCCACTTTATCTGGGTGGACTTTCTGCATCATTTTCTTGCGCGCTAATTTTATTTCTTTCATTGAGCTGCCAACCGGCAAACCCAACGTTCTAAACCAAGGCGAAGGGTCTCTCGCTTTCTTTACTTTAGGCAATTTTTTGCGCTGTTCAGTACCTTCTGGCTTGGCCTTTTTCTGACTTTGATTCTTCTTACTCAGCCACACATTAACTATCAGCTTACCTTGAGCATTTAACGAGACTTGTGAGCGTTTTTTACATTTCACACAGACCAATAACTGTGGCTTAGTTGGTTTAACCGTCCGCATTTTCTGCAAACAATGACCACATTCAACCACCACTCTAGCGATTGCATTTTTAGATTTTTTTACAGGTAATAATTGTATTTTACCTATATTTTGCTTTTTTGCTGACAGTGCACACAGGTAACAACCAATTTAGCCGGCGGAATTTTCAAGTGTATTTTTTGCCCACAAGCAGGACACACCTTCATGACCTCTCTGAATTTAAACTCACGAATTAAAGTCTTTATATCACCTTCATCAAAATATTTTTTCTGACTATCATATAGCTCATGTAACGCATCAATCGCATCTTTATCCCCTTGGTTGGCAGATTGTAAATACCAATACTCGGCCTGCTTTTCGTCAATAGGGATCGCTTGACCGAATTCATACATCAAGCCTAAGTAATACTGTGCATGTTGATTACCTTTCATTGCAGAGCGTTGATACCAATGAAATGCTTTCAGATAATTTTGTGGAAGCGTGGCGTCCCCATACAAAAAATCGAGCGAGGCTAACGCTTTACTATTCTTTTTAATCCCCGTTTGACTATTCGCAACCTTAAGGTTGTCTTCTAATAACCCGTGACCATAATAATACAAAAAACCCAAATGATTTTGAGCAGGGGTATAATTTTGTTTTGCCGCCTTTAACAACCAATATTGTGCCGTTTTTGCAACCGGCTCAACCCCGATGCCAATCATCCACATAAAACCCAAATGACATTGTGCCGACGCAAGCCCTTGTTCTGCAGCAGCCCGATAAAAACGCATGGCTTTAATCGGGTTTTGTTCTTTACCCAAGCCATATTGAAACATGGAGCCTAACAAATCCTGTGCGGCAGGCTGTAATTTGGCACAGGATTTTAACCAACGGAGTGCTAACGCATAATCCTTGTATTCATCACTGGTCGTTAAGTACAATCGGCCTAGCTGCTGCTGAGCGGCTGGAACACCTTCTTTGGCAATAGAGTGCAACAAACGGATGGCCTCTTCAGGCTTACCAATACGAGCATAGGAAAGCGCCTGCTTAATTTTAATCCCAGAAGTTTGTTCAATATAAAGATAGTGTTTCCACCGATAACGGTAATGGCGGATGGCAAATACAGCCAAAATAACAGCGGTTAAACCACAGAGGGTTAATGCTTGCTCAAAACTGAGCATCACAATGACAAAATCAACAAAAAGATAAAACAAGGCTGTAGTGCAAGGTAGCCCTATAAATAATTCACGAAGCCAACGTTTGAGCAAAAAACTCGGCATAGTAAACTCTTAGATGGCTTCTCTCAAATCCACCACCATACCGGACAGATTTAAACATTCCCCTTTGATCAACTTCGCCTGTTGGTGAACCTCTTCACCGAGGGTCGTCATTTTTTCAACTTCGCGATTAATCTCTTCGACCTTACCACTTTGCTCATTAGCCGTGGTCGCAATCCCGTCGTTAGAAGAAGCAACACCACTCACCTCATTGGCGATTGAGGAAAAACAAACACACGCTTCCTCCACCATTTCTTCACAACTGTTCGCTTTGTCATAACTGGTATTCATTGTTGCCATCGTTCTAGACACACAAGACTGCAAAGTATTAACAATATCTGATATTTGAGCGGTTGAGCTGATGGTTTTCTTAGCCAGATTTCTGACTTCATCTGCCACTACAGCAAAACCTCGACCTTGCTCGCCGGCTCTTGCGGCCTCAATTGCCGCATTCAATGCCAACAGGTTGGTTTGCTCAGTAATACTGGTAATCACTTCGACCACCACCGAAATACTTTGGCTGCTTTTGTCTAGCTCTTCTAACACTTGGCTGGCATTTTTCACTTCAGTTGCCAACGCATCAATCGCAATAATACTGTTGGTCATCACTAACTTACCGCTTTCCGCTTCATCTTTAGTGCCTAAAATTGACTCAGCAGAACCTGATGCGGTACCGGCTAAACCAAAAATAAGGTAATACAGGTCATCTAGTGCCGCGCGAATTAAAGTCATCTCTCCGGCATACCGATTTAAATCGTACTCAAGATCATTCACATGGCTGGTGAGTAATGTGGATTTTGCCTCGATGGCATCAACGGTGTCATCCACATCCGTTTGTTTAAGTACCAGTGCAGATTGTTGTTTTGATAAAACTTTTTGTACTGTAATCGCTAATTGAGGGCTGGACTCAATGTCATATTGTTCTTGAAAATGCTTCAGTTCTGACTGAACTTGCACTGTTTGCCGCTGGTGCCACCAAACCAAACTACATTGAGCGACCATTGAAACGGCTGCCAAGACAATAAGCCATGTCATACTTGCGGGCTGAATAACCATTCCCGCTATTGCCACACAGAGTGTAACTAACACCCCTACCGAAACCAATATTCGAAACGCATATTTCGCCAATGACTTACCCACCAGACTATTGCCACACCCTAAGTAAAGTGCTTCTCTACCTATAAAAATAGCAGATCACCAGTAACTTGCTTTATTTCTGGATAAAAACAGGGGAAAATACCGCGCTCGGCTCATCACTCAGGAACAACCATGCTCACATTTCAAGACCTTGCCATACAACGTGGGCCTACTGTTCTATTTGAAAAAGCCAATGCACAAATACACCCAGGTCAAAAAGTTGGCTTAACTGGGCGTAATGGCACCGGAAAATCCAGCTTATTTGCTTGCATTCGCCATGAAATCCCCATTGACCAAGGCAGCTTAGACTACCCCACAGGCTGGCGCATCAGCTCCGTAGCCCAAGAAACGCCAGGGCTAGAAAAACCTGCCATTGACTATGTCACCGAAGGTGATCATCACTACACCGAGATACAAAAACAAATCAGTGAATGCCCCGAAAGCGACGGCACTCAGCTTGCCCAACTACACGCGCAACTTGATGCAATAGACGGCTACCAAATACACACCCGAGCCGCACAGTTATTAGCCGGACTAGGATTTACAGAACAAGAACAAAAACAATCGGTTAAATCCTTTTCTGGTGGTTGGCGCATGCGCTTAAACCTTGCCCAAGCACTTATCCAGCCTTCGGATTTACTCTTATTAGATGAGCCAACCAACCACTTAGACCTAGACACCGTTATTTGGCTAGAACGCTGGCTCACGAGATACCCTGGCACCCTACTGCTGATTTCACATGACCGAACCTTTCTCGACAACATTATTACCCACACGCTACAACTAGAAAACCAGCAGCTAACACTTTACCCAGGCAATTACACTGCCTTTGAGAAAAAGCGTGCAGCCCTACTCGCTAACCAACAAGCGATGCTAGAAAAGCAACAGCGCGAGCGCGCTCATTTACAAAGTTTTGTCGACCGATTTAAAGCCAAAGCCAGCAAAGCCAAGCAAGCACAAAGCCGAGTTAAAGCCTTAGCAAAAATGGAAACCATTGCATTAGCACACGTTGATAGCGCGATGCACTTTTCATTTGCAACCTTAGACCGAATGCCCAGCCCATTGGTAAGCCTAGATAACACCACTGCAGGATACGGTGACATATCTATTTTAAACCCACTACAACTGAGCATTAACCCAGGTGACCGAATTGGCTTACTAGGGCCAAATGGGGCAGGTAAATCCACTCTCATTAAATTAATTGCCCAAGAGTTAACACCTCAATCTGGTGACATTATTTACGCCAAAGATATGACCATTGGCTACTTCGCCCAGCACCAACTAGAACAACTAGAAGAGCACCACAACGCGTTTTCAGCCTTACAAAAACAAAACCCAACCCACACAGAGCAACAAATTAGAAATTTTCTAGGGCAATACGGCTTTAATGCAGACAAAGCATTCACTGAGATTGACCACCTCTCTGGTGGTGAAAAAGCCCGTTTGGTCTTCTCCATGTTAATTGCTCAAAAGCCACACTTATTACTCCTCGATGAGCCAACCAACCACCTAGACATAGATATGCGCCATGCCATTAATGTCGCCTTACAGTCTTATGAAGGTGGGATGATCATTGTATCGCATGATAGATTCTTACTCGAAAGCGTGACCGACCAATTCTATTTGGTCAGTGATGGCAAGCTAACGCCGTATGATGGTGATTTATCCGACTATCAATCTTGGTTACAAAAACAGTCTGACGCTGCAGAACCTAGCGAAGAAAGTATTTCAGTCAACTCAAAAAAACTGCAAAGACAAGAAAAAGCACAACTAAGAAAGCAATTACAGCCGATTCAAAATAAAGTAAAAAAACTGGATAAAAAATTACATGAACTGCAGCAAAAACAAGCGACTTTAGAAGAGAAACTCGCTGACGCAGAAATATATAATGATGACAATAAAGAGACTTTGAAAAAACTATTAGCAGAGCAAGCCACCTTAAACCAAGATTTAGAACAAACTGAAATGGACTGGCTTGATTTTAGCGAGCAACTTGAAGAACTAGAAAATTCACTTTAATACAGCCCGTCACACCAAACGTGAAGACTCGAAAGGTCAAGACTTTTTTCTCTGCCGTTGATATTGATATATACATCCGTAGCACACAATTTCCCCTCTACTGGTTTAAACGACGGTAGAGAAAAAATGTATTGATCTTTCGGGTCCGCATAACACCGTCAACCCAGTATGCAAAGTCCATTTTAGACATCAAAAATCCTTAACCAATGATCGAATGCTGCCTGGAGCGGTAAGTTATATTTTTTCAATGGTTGGCTTCCTCAATTTTTAGTAACCAAGTTAAAGACTTTACCTGTCCAAATCGTTTCAACCACTAAAAAAAATAACTCACCCCTCCAGTCTATTCACACCTGTATGAGACTCAACATTGTCATTATTCAATGACCAAAAACAAAATATCATTATTAATCAGTATTCACCTGAAGCATCTCACAGCCTCTCACTGTCAACATCGTTAACAGCTCAGCCATTGTATTGTGTATACACCGCTCACCCCAACCCATGACAGAGTAAAAAATAACGCCCCACTTCAATTACTTACAAAAACATCTCGTTGGCACACAGGATGCAGTATTACACACATCTAAAACAAACTAGGAAGAACTATGTCCCAGCATATTTATTGCAAACGCTGCCTGTCACAACTAAACCCTGACGCGGATAAAAGTGTCTGCTCCAACTGTAACACCGTCTATAACACCACTAACCCCAGTACCTTTGTGGCTCAAAAAAACTTACCGACAGACTATGTTGGAATAGGCATCGCAGCCATTTTTTCAGGATTCCTCTCATACCTCGCTATTTATCATTTTTTTACCGGTGATATGGAAATGAAGAAAATGGGCATGAGCCTATTTTTCCTCACACCATTTGGCACAGGCGCCACATTAGGCTACTTAATGAATAATGGCCAGAGCGCAATTTTAAAATTTTTGTTAGCCCTATCGGTTATTGGCGCCTTTGCTTCCCTGATACTTGGCGCAGGCTTAGCAGGCCCTGCATGCACCTTGATATTACTTGGCATCATCTTAGTGCCCTACGGCTTAGGTGTTATGTTTGGGAAAGTCATAAAGAATATCAGCATGACCCACCTTGCCTCTAAGCTGCAGTCCTCACCGTTAATTCTATTCTTATTGATCCCTATTGTATCTGGTGCCATTGAGGAACAAACCTTCACACCAACCCCTATCAGAACAGTACAAACTCAACTACTCATTGAGGCGCCACAAAAAGACGTATGGAAAACAGTGCGTTTTTACGAGCATGTCAAGCAAGACCCACCATTCATATTAACGTTAGGGCTACCCATCCCTAAAAAGGCCATTGGCAATCACAAAAATGTCGGTGACATTACCTCTTGTGAATATGAAGGCGGAGGCTTTATCCGCAAAAAAATCACGAAAATCATCGAACATGAAGAACTGACCTTTGATGTGATCGAGCAAAGCGTTCACTTTGAACATGATCTTAAGCTACACGGTGGCTCCATCCTGTTAAGCCCAACCAAAGATGGCCAACACACCATCATCACCATGCGGACTCACTACGAAACCTATGTTCGCCCAAGCTGGTTATGGGAACCAAGCATGGATCATGTAATTAGCACACTACATCAATATGTTATCCAAGATATGAAAACTGAGCTTGGTGGCAGAATCCTCTAACCTCCCTCCCCCTGTAGAAACGTTACAGGGGGTGTTTATTGCCCAATCATGACAACAACCCTCGACAAATGTCGCTCAAGTTGCACGAATTCCATACCTAACCCTAAAAAACAAAATGTGTGATACAGCACATCAATTAACTCAATAACAAATGGTTAGCAATATATTTAAACCACGTACGCTTGAATTCTGCCCTTTTTACCAATAATTTTATTGAACACTGTTTATTTTTAATCTAATATTTGAACATCGTTTAATTGTGAGCAAAAAAAATGAATACCATCGATATTGAACAGGCCATAGAGAAAAAATTTCCTACATTTTTCACCTCTCAACCTAAAATCATCAGCAAGCCCATAAAATCCCTCTGTAGAAAACTTTTTCGTGAACATGAAATCAATCAATTTTTAGCTGAAAACGAAGGCTTAGAAGGCATGGACTTTGTCGATGCCGTATTAGACCATTTCAATTTCACTTACTCCTCCTCCAATGCAGACCGCATTAATATTCCCTCAACAGGTAGAGTGCTCATCGTCGCTAACCACCCGCTCGGTGCAGTAGATGGATTAGCTTTATTAAAATATGTGAAAGAAATTAGACCTGATGTCAAAATGGTTTCAACAGACATGCTCAGCCAATTAACGCCACTATCATCACTAATGCTACCTGTCGATAATTTACACGGGTCAACCACAAGACAGAATATGGCTGCCATTACCCATGAATTACAGCAAGAACACGCAGTCATCATATTCCCGTCTGGGGAAGTATCTCGCATCAACCCTAAAGGCATCAGAGATAGCCATTGGAAAAGTGGTTTCTTACACTTTTCCAAACAAACCAATGCCCCCATCTTGCCCGTTTTCTTAAAAGGTAAAAATTCAACGCTTTTTTATGGCGTGTCATTACTCAATAAAGCCGCATCAGGCACATTACTAGTCCGTGAAATGTTTAAACAAAACACCAAAGGGATAGATATTACTGTTGGAGAAACCATCCCTGCTTCACAGCTAGAAATACCTGGCATTAAAAAATCAGAACGTGCTCGTTTGGTCAAACGCCATGTTTACCGAATTGGCCATAAAAGAGAAGGCATCTTCAATACAGAACCCGCTATTGCCCACCCAGAAAGCCGCCAGCAAATTAAGCTCGCGCTTAATCCCGCACAACTCATCGGTAAAACACACGATGACAAACACATCTACCTCTTAGAGCACCAACCAGACTCAGCCTTACAAAGAGAAATAGGCCGATTACGAGAATATACCTTCCGCCAAGTAGGAGAAGGTACAGGCAAACGCCGAGATGTTGACCTCTACGACAGGCACTATCAACACCTCGTTTTATGGGATAACAATGACATGGAAATCGTAGGCGCTTACCGTATCGGTAACGGACAACAGATCATGGACACTATCGGGGTAAAAGGCTTTTATAGTGCCTCATTATTTAATTATTCAGAATCCCTTCATCCAATTATGCAGCAAGGTATAGAATTAGGCAGAAGTTTTGTACAACCTAAATACTGGGGAAGCCGCGCATTAGACTATTTATGGCAAGGGATCGGCGCTTACTTACAAGCACATCCACAGGTGAAGTATTTATTTGGCCCTGTAAGCATTAGCCCAACCTACACGATTGAAGCACAACAACTCATTACCTATTTTTACAGTCTGTACTTCCCTGCAAATGAGCACATTGCCACCGCCAACCACCCATTCATTATTCCGAACAACCAACAAAAAGCATTGCAAACCTTATTTACTGGGGACAATTACAAAGCCGACTTTAAAATTTTAAAACAACAGATGAGTGCAATGGGCACTACCGTACCCACTCTGTATAAACAATACGGCGACTTATGCGAAAAAGGAGGGGTCTTCATGCTAGATTTTGGCATAGACCCAGACTTTGGTGGCTGCATTGATGGTTTGATATTGGTTGACGTCAACCGCTTTACCGATAAAAAACGTCAGCGATATCTTACATCTAGATAATTATGGCTTACGTAATATTTCTCAAATATTGACAAAACCATAGTTTAATACATTAATATATTTTAATATTTGATGCGCAAGGAAAAATAAACTACAATCTGGGATATTAACGGTTCAGAAGGCTGGTGATGCAATTGATTAAAAAACACAAATCTAAAGACAATATCTTCTTACAACAACAGGAAGAAGATGGCCTCTCATTTGATACCTCTTTCTTGTCTCACGATGACAAGCAATTTAATAGCCATCAAAAAGCAGGTAAATCGAGCCAAACACTTGGATTGGGTATCGCAAATCACCAGCCAATTGAAGTCACACCGCAATCAGGAGAACAACTGTTTGACATTGCCGGTTTTGAATCAGTAGAGAATATTGAAGAGCAGCCCTTACTCACCTTTTATGAAGGCATCGAGCATCGTTCTATTGATCGTCGGAATAATAAACAACGCCGTATAACCCCTCGTGTAAATGAAAGTACAAGAAGAGAGGTTACTTCACGGCGTGATTGTGATTTTTCGTTTTGGAACGATAATCACACGTTTTTGGAACGATAATCACACGTTTTAAGCGTTAAAAAAACACCATGCTATGTCGCTCTCGACAAGAATTTAACAGGCACCTCTTGTGTTAACCACACTTGATTATCTGAGCAAAAAAATTCAAACCCTACTTCAACCATTTCCCCTGAAGCCACCGTTAAAATAACCGGCTTACCATGGCGACTCCCAACAGCCTTCGCCGTCCCCTCATTTTCAGACAAATGCACATGATGACGCTGCTTAGCCTTCAAACCTTCCGCCATAATTGACTGCATGAACCGCTCTGTTGTGCCATGAAACAAAAATGCAGGCGGCTGGACAACCTCAAGTTTTAAATCTACCGTAACGGAATGCCCTTGGCTCGCACGAATTTTATGGCCATCATCCGATATTTTAAATCGCTGCTTATCATTTGTTTCAACCACATGGCGGATAATCTCAAGCGTTAATGTCATTTTAGGTTTTGCTTTTTTAATCAAAACCGATAACTGTACCCAGCCGCCCTCTTCTAACACCATGCCAATATCATCAGGGCAGTGCCTTAAAACATAACTGAGAAATTTGCTGACTTTTCTAGTCTCTGCATTTGAGATATTCATCATATTACCTATAAAATGTGTTCTAACAATGGTCATGAAAAAACAATATGGTAGTCTACAAACTACAAGTGAATCTAATCAAAAAGCAAAAATGTTAACTCTACGTGACTATCAACAGCGCATCATCCAACAAACCCTTAAGTACGTGCGCTCAACAGCCGAGCCTGGCGTTATTGAACTTTCAGTTGGTGGCGGTAAAACCTTAATTATTAGCCACCTAGCAAGACACGTTGTGAGCAAAGGTGGCAAGGTCGTCTGTTTAGCCCACACCAAAGAATTGGTTGAAGGTGCCTTTCAAACCTTTACTCGATATGCACCCGATATACCCTGTGGCATATTTTCAGCCTCACTCAACAAAAAAGAAGCACAATTTCCTGTCACCTACTGCAGCGAAAAAAGCTTACTGAATGCCCTAGAACAATTTCAAAGCATTGACCTACTGGTAATAGACGAAGCACACCGAGTGAATGATTCAGCCGATGCCAGCTGCTACATGCAGATTATCAAACACTTTATGCAGCACAACCCTAAGTTGAGAGTTTTGGGCTTAACAGGCACCTCATACCGCATGAGTACAGGCTCTATTGTTGGCAAGCAACGCTTCTTCAAAAAGCTCATCGCCTCTGTAGGCGTAGCAGAATTGGTACAAAAAGGCTTTCTCACACAACCGGTTGCACCAACAGATGATTTAACCAGTTACGATTTTTCAGAGCTTACCCCCAATACCGGCCAGTACAATACGGAAGAATTGAACAAAGCCACATCAGACCACCGCCTTTCTAAACGCATCATTAAAGATGTGGTCACACGCACTCAAAACAGAAATAAAGTACTGGTCTTTGCCAGCACCCTACAGCATGCCAAAGAGATTCGAGAATACCTACCCCCAAACAACACCGGCTATTTAGATGGCACATTAAATAAAGAAGCCCGCGAACGGGTGTTAAAATATTTCTCCGATGGCACCATCAAATACCTTGTCAATAAAGATATCCTCACCACCGGTTACGATGAGCCCAGCATCGACGCCATTGCCATTTTAAGACCAACAGAATCAAAAGGTCTCTTAGTGCAGATGATTGGCAGGGTATTACGGCTGCATTCATCTAAAAAGGATGCACTAGTACTCGATTATGCCCATAATTTTTATCAACATGGTTCACTCGAAGAGCTGTTTTCTTATCGTGGCAGTCAAGCACAAGAGACGAGCAGCAACTCAGATAACGATGAAGAAACCCTCACCTGCCCTGATTGCGGAAAATTCAATAACCCAATGGCGAGAAGATGCACCTGCGGATGTTTTTTTGTGTATAAAATATGCCCTCAATGCAGCACCCAAAACGACATAACCTCACACCATTGCCGCGAGTGTGATCAAGAATTAATTGACCCTAACAAACGACTTTCTCTACGGCCTAACCAATCAGGTGAGATGATCGACGAGGTGTTACGCATGGACTTTAGCACCCATACCAAAACCATCACCACCCTAAAAATCACCTACCACACACTACACAAAAGGGAAGTCATTCAATACTTAACCCCACAATCAAACTATCTCAGAAGTTTTGCCAACCAGTTTGTCAGTAACCCCCTGCAACAAGCAAAAGTGATGCGAATGGATGCAGACACCTTAGCCAACCACAGGGAGTTGTTTGACACACCAAATAAGATTACCTTTAGAAAAGACGGCAAATTTTTCAAAATCTTGGGCTGGGAAGAATAATGAAAATACGCATAAGCGGCACCTTAGAAATACAAAACCCAACGGAACCAGTACTTGCCAACGCCAAGCAAATCAATACCCATCGCAACCCAAAATATGAACAAGCTCGACAAAATGGCCGCAGCACCTACAACATAGAAACCAACATAGAAGACTATGTACTAGATGACGATGGAACACTCACCTTACCCAGAGGCTGCTTTAAAAATCTGGCAATCCAACCAGAAGACTATGAACTCACCGACCAACAAACCTTGGTTCCAATTACCTTACCAACACCTAACTTCACCTTACGAGGCTATCAAGAAAAAACCTTATCAGACATCGATCAGCAAGATAGCGGTGTAATTGTCGCACCAACAGGTTCCGGTAAAACGGTCATCGGCATTCAACTCATCGCCAATCGACAACAAAAAACCTTAGTCCTCGTCCATACCAAGGAGCTACTCAACCAATGGCGAGAGCGAATATCTGCAGCCATAGCGTCACCAATAGAGTCCATTGGCATCATTGGCTCAGGAAAATGGAAAGAAGGCGAGCAAATCACCATAGGGATGATCCAGACCTTAACTCGCAACCTAGATAAAGTGGCAGAACTCAATTATGGCCTTGTTATAATTGATGAGTGCCACCACCTACCCGCGGCTTCATTCGCAAAGGTCATGGACACCTTACCCGCCAAATACCGCTATGGATTAAGTGCTACGCCTAAAAGGCGGGATGGCCTTGAAAACATGCTGTATAACCGAATCGGGCCAAAACTGGCAGAAATAGACAAAGCAGTTGTTGAAGACGTTGGTGGTATTATTACCGCCCAGGTCAAAGTATTTCATACCGGAATTGATGTTTTTGTCAGTAGTTGGGCAGATTTTCTCACTGAGATCATTGAATCTGATGAGCGTAATATTTTCATAGCCAATCTCGCCATAAAAGCAGCTAAAAAAATGCCCATTTTAATCCTCACAGACCGTGTTAGCCATGCAGAAAAATTACATGCGATGACCGGTGGCGTGTTATTACACGGGCAATTAAAAAAATCGGAGCGAGAAGCCGGTATGCAGGCAACAGAATCCGCTGCTATTACCATAGGCACCACCTCTCTACTGGGAGAAGGCGTGGATGTCGCAGGCTGGCAAGGGCTTATATTAGCGACTCCACTTTCAGGACAAGGCCGACTATTACAAGCGATTGGTCGTGTTATTCGACCTAAAGAAGGTAAAACCATGGGCTTTATTGCCGACTTTGTAGATGAGTGTGGATTTAGTGTGAGTAGCTTTAGAAAGCGGCTGGCTGTGTATCAAGATAGAGGATATTTGGTTGGGTATGCGGAGTGAGTGTTGATTTATTTACAAGTATCGAAATACTTGTATTCACACGCTTTGTACTCATAACGCCTTATAAGCGAATTTTCAAATAGGAAGTTAGTAATACGTACATCAAATCATGGGGTAACCACAAAGCACCCACGAATGAGCCCTAAAAGACTTGCAGTTAAAAAAAATTAATCAAACAGTTAGGTGTGTGTAGCTAGTCGTAAAAAGGTGATTTCTTCATTCTTACCTTTAACCATATAGATAACCAACATATCACCGCCCAGATGAAACTCCCTACAATCATCATACTCACCTTGCAAGGCATGATCTTTGGACTCAGGTGGTCAAGACTCATCAGCTCTCAAACATTCAGCAAAATAAATAAACTTCGTGAGTTGACCATCCGTTATTTTGGCCTTTTTCCAATCCTTCAAGAGTTGCTTGTGCCTGGTTAAATTCATTTCAGCTCATCAGTTGAAAAAGAATCAACATTCTTACCTTCACGCGCTTCTTTAATGACTTTTTGAGTCAATTTATTGGGTATTGTTACCTCAAAAGGCAGTCCTTTTCTTAAACTCACTTGATGCAAAAATAAGTTAAAAGCATCACCCATCGTCAAGCCAAGCTGTTTAAAGATTTGCTTAGCATCTTGGCGTTCGCCAGGTAAATACAGGTGATTGTAGTTACCTTCGGTGAGCCTACGGGCATACAGATTAACAATGGCACCACAGGCTTGAGTGAGTGGGAACACGATGCAATCTTGCATTAATAGATCCCCTTTGGCGCTCAAAATGCCGATCTGTTGTAGCTGCTTAAGCTGGGCAGGGTCAGTGGGCAGGATGCTTTTAAGATCACTGCTGGCATAACCGAGTTTAAAGTTCTCGATCAGCTTGCCATCGGTGATACCACGGGACTTTAAGTAGTTTTGAGCGCGTGGGTTTTGTTTGAGTTGTTGTTGGTAATAATCACAAATGTGAGTTAACAGCTTGGTTCTTTGGGCTGGGGTGATGACAGGTTCTGTAGGCTCAGCAGCCTCATTGGGTTGATTGAGTTTGTTGGTATTACTGGCTTTGCTGGTTTTACTCGCCTTTTTTTTGTTAACCGCGTTCTTTGGTGCTTTGGCCATTAACGTGGCGATGGCAGTGGGAAAGCTGACGTTATCTATTTTTTCCACAAAGCGAATGGCATCACCGCCACTGTCGCAACCGAAGCAGTGCCATAGCCCTTCGCTGGGGTTAACGGTTAAGGATGGAGTCTTTTTATCGTCGTGAAAGGGGCGATGGCCTTTGTAGGTGTTGCCGGTTTTACGCAATTTGATGTTGTGGGATTTGATTAAGGCGACTAGATCAGTGGTTTGTTTTAGGTGGGTAATGTCGGGTTGAGGGATTTGGGGCATGAATATCTTCCTTTTTTGTAAGAGCACAAGTTATGTGTGTTTTTTTGTTAATCGACCAAATATGGTCGAAACAATACAAAAAAGATTGTATTAATTCAAGTTTAGTTTGCTTTTATTGGTCAAAATTTCAGCCAAAAGAATAGGTGGTGAATTGTTAACTCGACCAAAAACGCGTATATTTCATACAATTAGAAGCAATATTTGGTCGAAAACCTACCATGACATTTAGTGGAAAACTGAAAAAATTACGCAAAGAACACAACTGGTCACAAGACCAACTAGGCAAAGCCCTAGAAATTCATGGCCGCCATGTTGGAAAATATGAATCAGGACAAGTTATGCCGGGTGCAGAAGTGCTTGTGAAGATAGCTAAAGCACTGAATGTATCAATCGATTATTTATTGATTGATGATAACGAGAGCCCTACTAATGGCCGTATTCATGATGAAGAGCTATTAAAAAGTTTTTCTCACATAGAGCAAATGAGCGAACAAGATAGAGTGGTCATCAAATCATTGATTGATGCTTATGTAAAAAAGCACCAGCTTGAAAAAATAATGTCTTAAGAAATATCAATAAGGATTATTAAACACATGAACAGTAAAGCAATTTTAGATGAGGCAATGTCTTTAAACCCAGAAGAACGCTTTAAGATTGTAGAAAGTTTGATTGAGAGCTTAGATGAGCCTGATAAGGAAATCGACGCTATTTGGGCTGAAGAAGCAGATAAACGCCTTCAAGCCTATCGTAGTGGTGAGCTTGAAGGCATTCCAATGAACGAAGTGTTTAAAGCAACATAATGGATGTCATTTTTTCTAAACTGGCTAAATTTGAGTTACCTGAATTCAAGTCATAAGTGCATGACCGGTTAAATTTTCTTGTTTAATGCCAGTGAGCTCTTCAAAAGCCTCATAAGGTGTTTTGTAGCCTAAGCATTTTCTTGGCCGGCTATTT
>JABHGC010000186.1 GCA_018672285.1 Methylococcales bacterium | reverse complement strand
AGACCCTACCGATGATTTAAGCCAACAACCCATCCCAGGGTTACTCCATAAATACCACGGCCGCGCATTATTGATTACGACGGGTGCTTGCGCTATTCACTGCCGTTATTGTTTCCGCCGCCACTACCCATACCAATCCAAACAAATCAAACCCAGCCACTGGCAACAGATTTTACAATACCTTGCAAATGACAACAGCATCCATGAGATCATCCTCAGCGGAGGGGACCCTTTCACCTTAAGTGATACAAAATTATTACCTTTTCTAGATGATCTAGAAGCGATACCTCACCTACAAACCATCCGCTTTCACACCAGGCTACTCAGCTTTACGCCGGAAAGGCTTACCACAGCCTTTACAAATTGGTTAAAAGACACCTCTACTTCAGTGGTTATCGTCTATCATATCAACCATGCTCAAGAGCTATCAGAGCCACTTCATCACACAACAAAAAAATTACAACAGCTCAGTGTCACCCAGCTTAACCAATCGGTTTTACTGAAGGGCATTAATGACGACGCGGATACTCTTGCACAGCTAAACCAGCAGTTATTTCAGTATCGAATACTGCCCTATTACTTACACCAATTAGACTTAGTTCAAGGTGCTGCACATTTCAAAGTAAGTGACACAGAGGCAAAACTGATTCACCACACACTACAACAGCGCCTCCCAGGATACTTAGTGCCAAAGCTTGTTTACGAAGCCCCGCACACAGGATCAAAACAGTGGCTTTAACCCACACCCTTTATATGCGAAACTAAACCAAGATAGACACGCCAAGAGATTCATTTTTATGCCCATTGCGCTCAGCTTTTTAGCCATTTTCGCTTACGCCTTAGCTAGCCTTATTATTTTATTTAGGTTAAATGCTAAACGCCTAAACAAAAGCCCCAGCATGTCTAGAAAATGGCCCATTATCGTCAGCGCCATTGGCATTGCATTTCACTTGCTCACCATTTTAAATACCACATTCACTGCTACCGGCGTTGATTTTGGCCTGTTAAGCATGATGTCGGTCATCACTTGGATCATCGCATTATTGGTCTGGATCATTTGCGTGACCAACCCGATGGAGCACCTTGGCATTATCGCCTTGCCACTGGCGAGTGGCATATTACTCATTAAAATGCTCTTCACCGATACCGTTTTAATTAACTATGACATCTCTCTTAAGCTACATATCACATTATCTTTAATGGCTTACAGCTTAATTAGTTTGGCTGCGATTCAAGCCATTTTACTTGGCATTCAAAACAATCATTTGCACAACCAAAAACCGACCGGTTTCATACGCATTTTACCGCCTCTAAAAATCATGGAAAAGCAACTTTTCCAGCTACTGCTCATCGGTTTTATTACCCTCACACTGTCACTTGCTAGCGGCTTTATTTTCTTAGAAGACATGTTCGCGCAACACGTTGCCCACAAAACCATTCTTTCAATGGTTGCCTGGCTAGGGTTTGCTGTTCTGCTCTGGGGTCATTTTCAGTATGGCTGGAGAGGTAAAACAGCAACAAGATGGACTCTCGCTGGCGCTATTATTCTAATGCTGGCATATCTCGGCTCTAAACTTGTCTTTGAATTGATGGCATAGACTCAATCAAAATGACTGAAAAAATACTCTATCATTATCGAGTCAACAGAAAACAACGCGCCAAAATTTTCATAAATATGGCTGGCATGTCTCTTTTTTATATTGCGGTTATTTTCGCACTAGAACCTCTTTTTAATATCACGGTAGAAACTGACATTAAATTTGGATTAACCGCAGCATTTTCAGTTTCAACCATCGTGTTATTGGCTATTGTTATTTGGCTTTACCGAAATCCTGCCACCTATGAAGCCACCATCACTGAAACATCATTCACCGTATTTTATCCTTACCAAACAACTTGGTCGTTTAAAGTACATATTGAGGACATTTCTCACTTTGAATACAGATCATCTCACTCAAGCAACCATAGCAGTGCGGGGATTGTACTCAAGGATGGGCAGTATTTACCCATTTCAATGAATTATGGTAATAGCGTGAACAAAATGTATGCAGCTGTAAAAACCCTCAAACCAGAACTTGAATTTTCGCAACAAAAAAAATCAGGGTTTCGATTTTAGAACTTAACCGTTAATGGCTTCATCATAGGAACCAACATAGTGCAACTCCCGAAAATCTCCAGCGTTGGAAGACTCTTTATACTCAGTGCATGCCTTGCACTTTACGATGCCATTCGGATGTTTTTTGATCCGAATTACGTCTTCGATTTATTTGGACTCCCCTACAGTGAAGCCCATCTATTTTTATCAAAATTTATTGGCATGCTGTATTTTGCTATTTCTCTAACATGCTTTTCATTGTCCGTTGACAAGGAAAGCAGTGTCCTGTGGAAATTTGTAACCATTTTTTGCTTCTTTGACTTCAGCATTGGCATTTTTGTCATTGTCAGCATTCTAACAGGAACAATCGCCCCAACAGCTGTATTTGTAGTATTTTTCTACTTTCTGATTGGCGGTTCTTATCTGTATTACCTGAATTCAAGTCATAAGTGCATGACCGGTTAAATTTTCTTGTTTAATGCCAGTGAGCTCTTCAAAAGCCTCATAAGGTGTTTTGTAGCCTAAGCATTTTCTTGGCCGGCTATTT
>JABHGC010000112.1 GCA_018672285.1 Methylococcales bacterium | reverse complement strand
ATGTTTGGAATAATTGCGCTGACAACAAGCCAGCTGATGAAAATTATTATCTGACGCAAACTGAACTTGGATGAAAAATCAGTAATACCGCATAATTTAGGTGTGGTGTTGGATCAGTATGCTAAAAAGGTAGGTGTATACGCAGAAATGGTTTCAAATAGTTCCCCGTCACAATATAAATTGCATATTGAGAATTATTCTCATTTACCCTGGATATGGATGCTGTAATTGAAAGTGTTTAGTGATAATTATGCATACGCTTCTGCTTTATGAGATATAAATTTTTGATTATTTTTTTTGATAGGGATTGTCGGCTTTCATCACTATAAGTATCTTTCTAATTTAAGCTAGTGCTTTTGTGCTTTCGTCTGCCCACTTTAATGCTGCTAAGTACGTTTCTATGCAAGCACTAGGCGGTATTGTGGCACTATTTAGGCCATCCCAGTCTGAGCGCTCATAGGCTAATACCTGGTTGATGATTTCTCCGTGCTGCCCTTCTCTGAATAATAATGCCATTTTGATATCAATATTTAATGTAACGGTGTCCATTAAGTCTTCTAAGGACATATCCATTAATGCATCTAGGACAGTAAATAGGCCTGCAATAAACATATGAGAGCTGATATCTGGATAAAACTTTTGAGCCAACAGTTCACACATTTTGGCGCGGACCAGTGCTGTGGAGATCAGCTCTACTGGTTTTTCTGCTGAGACTGAGGACATCATGATTAAGGTGATCCAATTTTTCACATTTTTAATGCCAAGTAACACAACCACATCTTTGATGGAGTCTATTTCTCGGCGTAGTGAAAAAGTGGCACTGTTAACGTAGCGAATTAATTTATAAGACAGTGATACGTCTTGCGCTAAAATGGCTTCTAACTCGTCAAAATCTAATTCTGGGTCTTGTAATTTATTCAGCGCGTTAAGCAATACCATCTTATTTGCAGGGATATGTGCTTGTGAAACGACTTCTGGGTGGCAGAAAAAATAGCCTTGGAAGTGATCAAAAGGGTATTGTTGACAGAGTTTGTACATTTCTTGGGTTTCGACTTTTTCGGCGATCAACTCACCCTTAAACCCTTTGATATGGGATAGCTGTTCTTGAATCTCTTGTTCGGTCAAGCTCAGTACATCCATTTTGATGAAGTCAGCAAGTTCAACAAAAGGTTGGTGTTTTGGGGTAAAGATGAAATCGTCTAGGGCCAGTTTAAAGCCACGGGATTTTAGGTTTTTTAGCCCTACTATGACCGCTGGTGTTGGCTCAATGTCTTCAATGATTTCAAGAACACACTGCTCTTTAAACATGAGGGTGAGTTCTTCATTAAGAATGAAGTGTTCTGGTAAATTAATGAAGGCCATCGCACTGCCAGTGATGGTTTCAACACCAATGTGCATAAAGGCATTGACGATGGTTTGGCATGAGGCTTGGGTGCCGTCTTCAAAAATGGCTTCATTAACCGTACTACAGCGATATAGCAGTTCATAGCCCATGACGATGAGTTTTTTATTATAAATTGGTTGCCGAGCAATAAAAAGGTCGTCCATCTCACTCTCTGGATTCAGGGATATACCACTAGTATAGGCTAAGCTGATAGAAACGAATGTTTAGAATACACTGATGAGAGTAATGTATGCCAAACCGTATGCTGCCTTTGATTGATGCCCTTAATTACCACTTCCATGATGCGTCTACTCCTCCACCTTGCCATAGAAGTTATGTGATTAGGTTAACGGCCAATCGACTGGTGATCGTGGTTGATAGTTATGGTGATATTGTTAGCCAAGGGGACTATGTGGTGGATGCAACGGTGTTAGCGGGTGCGTTGGAAATATTGGCCAATGCGGAGTTTGCACTGAAAACGGTCAGTGAGGATCTCTGTGTGGGTGGCAGTTATGAACACTTAGAGTTAGTGCAAGGGGGCTGTAAGATTTTGGAAGAACATGAGGTGACGGATTTAAAGCCATTGCAGGTGTGGCTTCAATCACATACACCCGATTTTTTTGGGCATGTGGCCGAAGCTTAGCAAACTAACCTTGTTATTTTTTTTCTAGTACGTTCACCTGCGAAAATTGGATGCCTTCCCAGCCTGATGCCATAAACTGACGAATATTTTGGTGGTTATCTCCTCCTGGGTTTTGCAAAACATCGTGTCGGTAATATTGACCAAAACAGGCCAGTGTTTGTGCTGGTGTAAAACCTTGTTGCATGGCAAAGGCGAACAGTTTACAAGACCCATTATTTTCACCTGCTGCATTTTGGGTTTCACCATTGTTAAACGCGGTTTCGGTAAAATGGTAGAGCGAATCAATCACAGCCATAGTCTCGGTAAAATCAATGTTTTCTGGGTGTTGTTCGAGAGTGTGTAAAAACGTGTTCAATGTCATGGTTTAGACAACCTCTGTGAGACTTAAAAAAATCATAAGTTATTGATTTTAAAATATTTATCACTGTGTAAGATTTTTTAGAATTTTTCATTTTTATACAACCTTCTGGGTATTCTCCTCCAATTGGAGCAGTCGTTTTCATCGCATGGCCACTAGTGGCCATTTTTATATCAAAGCGGATGGTTGGCGTTTTGAGATAACAAGATTTAAGAAAACACCCCAAAAATCTGTCATTCAAAACTAACTGATGAAAAAATATTCCCCATCCTAACCTACTACTCATAACATAACTTTATGCTGTCAGTCTTTTAAAAGCGGTTGTTATGCCGCTCTCATCACCGACATTTCCAGGGAAAATAACAACCGGCATATCAGGGTAACGAGGATGTTTTTTAGGGCAACGCACCACAGAACATCCAGGCAATATTTGGCCAACGACTCGAGAAGTCTTTAAGGCTAAGCCATCACTCAATACGTCATTTGAAGTGATACCCCCTTTGCTAATTAAAAATCCTGTCGTTGTCGGTAAGCCCCTCACTACATCCATCAAAAAAGCGGAGACCTGCTCACCAAAGGCAAGTCGTGTTTGCTGGTTATCAAATTGTAATTCTGTACGGCTAGTATAAATTGCTGATGTGATGTGATTTGCATGATGCTCTGCGACAGCTTTCGTGATCTCTGCCTGTAGTTGCTCACGGAAATCTGCAATTTTTGCGACATCAATTTCGATGCCTTGTATTCCCTCTTGTTGCAGCAAATGATTTAATTGTTGCGTGGTCTTACTCACATGAGACCCAACAATCACAACACCCGCCCTGTTTTCAGGTACATACTCTCGCATTTTCTCTGCTGCAACTGGCTGCGGTGGCAATTGTGCCAATGCAGTTAACAAGCTTGCAGCACTGCGAAATAGAAACCGTTTACCTTTATCCGCCGCTTGCATTAGCTGAGCACAAAAATGATTTAAATCATTCTGTGTTTCACCGTCAACGACGCAGCACTGATTGTCACGCAGTGACTCTAACCGCTTTAATGAGCCGCCACGAACGTCCTTCAGATCAAATCGCTCAACTTCTGAGGCTTTGATTCGGCCTGATGTTTTTTCCTCCACATAATCTGGCAGGTAACTGTGTGAATACCCAAACACCGAATCGCGAGCAAACTCTGTTTCATGCACGGGTACCCGTTCACCATCAACCATCAAGTAGTGCACGCTATCGACTGTCATGCGTCCGCCTTCAAAAAAAGCCGGCACTATAAAGTGGGCATCAAATGGCCCTAACGCTTCTGCAATAATATCCGTTTCTACAGGATAATGTCCGCGTAAGGTTGAGTCTGACCTGCTCACCAGTAAAGGGTTAATATCAACCCCATCTGTCGCCAGCTGATCTAACGCCTTGCGTAAATTGACACAAACCTCACGCGTGAGGTCAGCAGCATCCGTTGCACTCATACCCCGCGTATTGGTCAGCACAAAAAACAATGGCGCTGTGTCGGTTAATCCTTGCTTTAATGTTGCGATATCCCAGCGAGTCAGCAATAGGCAGCTATGCACCGTTTGCGAACCTGTTGGGTCATCATCAAGCACGATGATTTTTGTTGTACTCATCGAGATGTTCCTTGTTTAAGCCACTTTTCTAGTAGCAAAAAAACCTTCTATGCGTTCTAACATTGCATCAGCAGTGATGCCGTTAAAGGCCATGATCTCAGCGGGTGTCGCTGTGGTTTCACCCCGTTTCCAGCAGAAGGTATCCCGTCTTGGCGCTCGGGTACGGATCAATACTGGCTCTAACGGCGCACTCGGTCCACCACTTACTGCAAGTAACGCATCACCATCAAACAAAGCATCAAACTGTGCATCATCCATAAACTTGTCATCTGGTTGTGACACCGTATCCCAAGCAACATCGCTTGGGCGGTATAAGCGACGCGGGTTAACCACGGCGACAATGCGAACTTTATAACCTTCGCTTTCTAGTTTGTCTTTTGCTTCAAACACCGGTAAGAAGATCATGTCACCTGTGACGGCAAATACGACTGTCCCTTTACTGCCTGAATCAGATTCGTAAATGGTGGCTGCGCCCTCTTCTGTCGCCGTTCTTGACTCTTCAAGGGTCATGTACACAGGCAAGGGACTTTTCGATGCTATGATTACCATACTTTTGTTGTAACTGGATGTGGCGTATTCATAAGCGACTTGTATGCCATTCGCATCACAGGGAAACAGTGGAAATGAATTCCCATTACGCATCATTCCCGCAAAATAGTTTTCTATTTCAGGGCGTTGATGGGTCCAGCCATTTCGGCCTTGCTCTAAAGCACCCGCTGTAAACATACAAACCGTCGACGGTGTTTTACGGCGCAGTTCCGCCATAGCTTGAGCCACTGTCTGCATGATCGGCCAGCCATTAATGGCAAAAGACTCGTAGGATAACCAAATAGAACGCGAGCCAAATAATGCCAATCCTGCCGCCAAACCAGCACAGGCATCTTCATTGAGTGGTTCGTACACTTGCCCATTAGGCTCCTGGTTATATAAAGGATCTTGGGTTGGGTGACGAATTTTCAAAACATCGTTGATATTTTTCATCGCTGAAGCTTCATTCCCATCGGCATTGGCCACAAGATAACTTGCATCGGATTTACCAACCTGACCAACCAGCGCTCCCATTGCGGTTGAAGGCACCGCCTTTTCATCCTTACTAAACTCATTCATATTGAGCTCTGGTAACTGTGTAAAAGTCTGTTCAACTTCAGTGACCACGGTTAACGCAGCAGGCCCACCACCCGCACGAGTGAGGTTGTCTCGCACCAATTGCCAAGCTTCAGCAGGCAGCGCACGGCGCTTAAGACCGTCGATGATATGTGGCTGGTCCAGGGTATCGGTAGGATATAAGTTATGTGATTTTGCACCAACGGTATGGACACCAGCACCTTTTAATTGTTTGATAATAAATGCCGTTAACTTGCCACCCATTGCAGATTTTGCAGCGGCCTCAACACCCTGTAAAACCGCTTTGGTAAAGGCTAAACGCTGAGTCAATGAGAAACGACTGCTATCGACATAGGCGCCTTCTTGATCCGCATCATCAAAATCTTTTGCATCAATGAGGATCACTTCCTCAAAACCATGACCTGTCCAGTATTCGGTCATTTGCTGGTTATTATGTAAAGACACCATTGAGTGATGCTCTTGAGAGTAGCCATTCCAAATGAGGCAAGGTAAAAAGTTGGTGATTTCTGGGTACGCTGTATGAAAGTGCATCATTGAATTCAAGACATACGGCTCGCCCATACCGCCATCACCGATGGTGACAGGGAATAATTTATCACGATGCAAATATGCACCGGCCATCGCAAAGTGTTGCCCCTGACCTAAAGGCCCCGCTGGCGCCAATAAACCCGGAATGGCACCAGATAAATGACCCAGCAACCCATCTTGCTCACGGAAGCGCTGCATCATGTCATCCATATTATGAATGCCCATTTCTTCTAATGAACGATCTAGAAACATGGATGAATAATAACCCGGTGCATGATGGCCAACCTCTGTCACGATATTGGTATGTCCCAACATCATTAACGCAGCATGTGCATCTGCACTAGAAGCGTAACCCCCTGGGTGACCACTCCCTTTAGAACCGGTGACTTGTAGTGTTAGATAACGTAATGC
The DNA here is from genome assembly GCA_018672285.1 of Methylococcales bacterium. Classification (GTDB taxonomy): domain Bacteria; phylum Pseudomonadota; class Gammaproteobacteria; order JABHGC01; family JABHGC01; genus JABHGC01. The sequence goes on along the minus strand of JABHGC010000112.1, from coordinate 2,463 downwards.
ATCGGCGGCTAATAATGTCTGATAAACCGCGTCATCATCCGCGCTATTATCAATCGCACTCTGCCCGTCGGTGATGACGGCATGAGCGGCATGTTTGTCGAAATCAGGCCATTTATCACCAAAGTGTTGAATACCTTGGCAAAACTCTGGAATGCTTGAATGGTTGCTGCTCATAAGAAATTCCTCATCATTTTTAATATTATTTTCACCATGCAACTTGTATTTCACAATATGAAACGAAAGTTGCAAAAAAAAGCGGTGCTTCTGCACCACCGATAGTATTTACACTTGCAATAACCCTATCTCAGACTTTATAATTTTACAATACACAATCGTTTTCACAATATGAAATTTAGGTAATTATGTCCTCCATACAAGTCTTAGATCGTAGCGTCAGCCTATTAGATGCAATAAGCCAATACGATGACCCTGTTAGTTTAAAAATATTATCTGCAGATAGTGGTTTACATCCCTCGACAGCCTTTCGCATTTTAGCGGCGCTCATGGAAAATGAGTTTGTCGAAAAAGATACCGGCGGCAATTATACCCTTGGCAACAAGCTCGTCCGTTTAGCCAGCAAAGTTCATCGCGGCAGCGCAGACCCAAGAGAGCAAGCGCTAGATATCATGGAAGATTTGTGTGATGCCATCGGTGAAACGGTTAATCTTACCGTTCGTGAAGGGGATGAAGTTGTTTATATAGAACGGGTGATCGCCAAAAGAATGATGCGCGTTGAGCAAGTGATAGGGAGCCGCGCACCGTTACACGTGACGGCAGTCGGCAAACTCATGCTGGCTGAACTGGGTGAACACTTCATCCATGCTTATGCCAGTCGAACATGCCTTACGGCTTACACAAAACATACGGTCAGTACCGAACCTGACCTACTCAACATCACCAAACAGGTACATCAACAAGGCTTTGCATACGATGATGAAGAAGCCGAAGAAGGTGTTGGTTGTATTGGTGTTTTAGTTTATGACGGCAGCCAAGATGTTGTTGCTGGTTTATCAATCTCCGCCCCCATTGAGCGCCGCAAAGAGGAATGGGTAGCATTGGTGAAAGACGCGGGCAAGAAAATTTCTGAGCGTCTAGGCGGTTAACTTTAACGGCAGGTGTAGTGTATTTATAATTAGGAGAATGAAAATACTTCGATTTTGTGTGCCGAAGTATTGGTGCCTTGAGTACGGACTAAGTGGTGTCAAAAATCAAATGCTCAGTTTAACGTTGAAAAGCATCTCTCCAATCTGATCCTTCTGGGCCTCTTATAACAATGGTATCCAAAGCAGATCTTGAACTAATTCCGAAGCCTTTCTGTGTATTTAATCTAACTCCTGCAAATGCCGCGTTTTCATTAGGTTGATTGGCAACAGCGGCATTATCAGTCAGCGTCCATTCAAAGCGACTGAATGACCAAGGGCTGTTTAAACGGCGTGATTGAAATAAATTAAATTGACACTTAGCAGGGTCTACTTTAACTGTTCCCTTTGTCCACATTTCTAGCCAAGAATTTAATCTGGGCTTGAAGCTGCAGGATGAATTACCTTGACGAGACTGCGCTGAGAATCTAAATCCTTGTAATATTGCAAAATTATAGGCATCTGCACCGCTAATTTCATATTCGATCATATTTAATGATCGGATGGTGTCGGACAGGACGCGTGATTCAGTGGCCGCACCATCACCTCGTGCTTGAAAAAACAATCGGTAATTGCCTTTCCTTGCGGGTAAGGTGTAGTTCATGTTTGAGTTGACCCTTTGCCATGTTGAGCTTGTTAACCCTGATCGAGATAGTGCGACTCTATACTCTCTAGCATTTCCTGTCATTTTAGGGTTTAGTGTTACCTGTCTCTGGCTCGTTGTTTCCTCGCCATTATTGATAGAAAATGCTTCTAAATAAGGGTTGGAAAACTCAATAGAAGCTCCTTTTCCTTTCGATAACACATTTGAGCCATTAATGCCTGGTGTTCTGAGTTGTACAAAAACATTTTTAACGCCATTTCCTGGGCTTAATGTAAAGGGAGCATATCGACGAAAGGGCTCCCAATTAGTCGTTGTAATATCGGCTGGTGAATAACTTTCACTTTCACTCATTCTCATTTCTGTGGCATTCTTGGACGCTGAAATATCAATCACGATATTGCGATCAGATGTATGGTTTGCACCACTATTTAGCTTAATAGAGTTAATTACGATTTTTATCGGGTGAAAATTCACAGCACCTGAAACGGAGGACGAATTATAAGATGAAACACCTCGATGGGATTCACTAATAACCCCTGGTTTTTGAGTGATGATCAGTGGTTTTTTAGAGATGATTTTTTTATTGCGGCTTTTTTTAGCATAACCTGAATTCAAGTCATAAGTGCATGACCGGTTAAATTTTCTTGTTTAATGCCAGTGAGCTCTTCAAAAGCCTCATAAGGTGTTTTGTAGCCTAAGCATTTTCTTGGCCGGCTATTT
>JABHGC010000114.1 GCA_018672285.1 Methylococcales bacterium | reverse complement strand
TGGTTCATAAATGAGTAGCCTTGGCTGTTTGTTTGTGCTGTTTTGTCGCACTCATTATAACTAATGAGGCCAGGCATTCTCTTTTTTTTTTCGTTATTTATCAATAAAGACGCTTACTTTCAGACTTTTGCATCTACCTCCCTTGAATAAAATTTTTGCTTTATATTCGAATCGTAGGCATTTACCCGCTAAGGTTCGTGCCTTTATTGATTTTTTTAAAGCGCGATTTGATGATTAATGATGGAATCGACAATATTGCTTTAAACTCGACATAGAGGTGCACCTCATCTGGTTTTGGTCCAACTGACAATGTCTTGTCTAGTTGAACCGGTCAGCGGGTTTAAATATTTAGATGCCTGCTGAATAAGCGACGGAACTTGCCGTCAGTACTTTGTGAAGCTCAGTATCTAATATAATTTGATTTAAGAGTTTAGTGGTGGCTTCCGTGGTTGCTGTACTAAAAGCACACTCACCCGTTAAGCAATATGAATTACCTGAGCTGGCATATGTTTTATTGAAAATAGATTTACCTGCATCAGAAACAATAATGTTTAACTCTATATCTCCCCATGTAGGCACAAAAGGCCATAGCCAGTTGTAATTCACGAATGAAAAGTCATTAATTTCAATGTTAAGTGATTTTGATTGCTTCTTGGTTGGTTTCACTTTGCTGACGGTAATGTCATAGCCTGATGTTTTAAGTGCATCGCTAATATGAGATACAATTTTTTCTTTCAGATCTGTTTTTGCTTTGATACTGCCAGAGGTGAAAGGAATGATCGTGATGGTTGCTCTGCCGATCCGTTCTTGGTTATCACGGTTATCGGTGACATTGCTATCAATCGGGACGATGCCAGAGTAGGGCGCTAAGGGTTAGATGAGTTGACCATGCTTAAGGTCAATATTCTCTCCAAAGATACCGACACAGCCTGTAAGCAATGGCGACAATAAAACAGCAGTAATGAATAAAAGTCTGGACATATTTTGAACCTTTTGAAAGTGACGGTAAATTTGATGGCTCAAGATGTTTGCATGATAAATAAAATACGCTTTACGTTCTTTGACTGAGAAGCGAGCAGCAAAATAGCATGCAAAAATCCTAAGCAATGGTTGGGGCCCCGGTTGTTGTCTAGGGTTAAGTGATTCGTAACAGGCTGTATTTAGAATGATATGTTTATTGAAAAACAACACAGTCACAGTATCTGTTCGAATGCTTTTGCCAGAGATATTACGTAATGTTATTTAAATAACAAAGGCAAAGAGTGATATGTTATCATAATTAAGTTTAAAGATATTGCAGATTTTTACAGGTGTGACCATTCTGAGTTAAAGCTGAGTGATTGCATACAATCTGGCCATCATGGTGCAAGCAAAGTGTCGGCATAGAGTACAAAGAGTGTTTAATTTGCCGACATGTGAATAAGTGGTGGGTCTTGGCGCAAATTTCAAGAAAGGCATCAAAGGGTCGTTACTGCGGTATTTATTTTTTTATAGGCCAAAGCATATCTTTAAGGCCGGACCTTCTGACGATACGTTTACGAATACTGGCCTTGAATATAGACGGTATCGCAAATAATGACATGGTGTCTTTAGCGCGGGTAATCGCCGTATAAATGAGCTCTCGGCTGAGTATTTGGCTGTCTTTTTCCGGCAGTAGTACGGCAACGTGGCTAAATTCTGAGCCTTGGCTTTTGTGAATGGTCATCGCATAGACGGTTTCGTGGTTAGGGAGCCTATTGGGTAGTACTTTTCGTAGTTCGTTATCGGTGGTGAGGAAGTAAGCGCGAAGCTTATTGTCTTGCTCACTATCTGGCCACAGTATGGCAATGTCACCATTGAATAAATTCACACTATAATCATTTTCCATGACCATAATGGGGCGACCACGATACCAGCGTTGGCTTGCATCAATGAGTTGGGCGCGAGATAAAGCACGTTCGATCAGTGTATTTAGCTGGATAACGCCCCAAGGGCCATTTCGAGTGGCACATAAAAGACGAAAATTCTGGAAATACTCAATGGCTTGACATGCTGATTGTGCATTTAAATATTGTCGGTACTGGCTGACCGCCAATGACAAGAGTTGGTCGATTTGAGCCTGCCCCAGTTGTTGATACCACAGAGTGTCTGGGTATGTGTCACTGTTTAAAACGTGTGCCGCGTGTTCACTTTTACCTTGGTTGATGGCTTTAGCCACATGGCCTATACCCGATTGATCATGAAAACGGTAGCTTTTTTTCAATACCACAATGCTGTCTTGAATGGGGTTGTGAATGGGGCTGTTAATACTGGGGAAACCTGCTGCTAATTGCTCGATCAATTGATTTTGATTGTTACTATAGCAGTCAATCCAATTAGGATGACATATATCACCCAGTACATTACCCGCTTCAACAGAGGCCAGTTGGTCTTTGTCACCCATTAAGATTAATCGGGCGTGTGAAGGTAACGCTGCGACTAGATGTGCCATTAGGGATAGATCTATCATTGAGGCTTCATCTACAATTAAAACGTCGAGATGGAGTGGGTTTTCAGCATGAAATTTAAAGCGGTGTTGTTGCGGCCGTATGCCTAATAAGCGGTGAATGGTTTTCGCTTCTTCGGGGATTTGCTCCAGGATATGGTTGTCAACGTTCAGTTTTTGCTTGGCTGCTGTGATGGACTCTGTCAGTCGTGCTGCCGCTTTGCCGGTAGGGGCACATAACGTGATGCGTAAGGGCAACTCTGCAGTACTGGCAAGCAGTGCCATGACTTTGGTGATGGTGGTGGTTTTACCGGTGCCAGGGCCACCAGATATCACGCTAAAAATATTGTTTACACTGACAATGGCGGCAATTTTTTGCCAATCTATCTCACTATTTTGTGTCGGGAACAATGAGTTTAGGATGGGGTTAAGGTTGCTTGCTGAAATTTGTGATGCGTGCTGGTTTCTCTGGATGAGTGCGGTGCTTAGTTGCACTTCATATTGGTAGTAGCGCGTAAGGTATAGTCGATTGTTGCTGTCTAGAATCAAAGGGGTATTGTCCCCTGGTTGACCGACAACTCGGCAGTGCGCTAAGTCTTCTATCCACTCAGATAGTGTGGGTGTATTAATCGTAATGTCATCAGGTTGGGTGTAATGGTTGAATAACGTACTGTTTTCTAAAGCACTCAGTTCTATGCAGGCATGACCTTGCCCGGTATCGTAACTGACTAAGCAGCAAGCGAGCAATAATGCATCTGACGGTTCCTGGTTAAGCTGCTGCATAAATTCGGCAAAGTGGAGGTCGATTGCTCGTATGAGCCCTTGGTCTTGCAGTTGATGGAGTTTAGCTAGCATAGGTGGCCCTTTCAGGCTGAGCGAACAAGGCATCAAGTTCGGTCATAAATTCAAGGCTGGGTTTGGCGCGGTAAATGCCATTGCTATCTTGGCTTTTAGCTTCAATGCCACGTAAAAATAAGTACATGACACCGCCAAAATGGGTACTGTAATCGTATTCTGGAATTCGGTTTCTGAGGAACCTATGCACCGCGACGGTGTAAATTAAATATTGAACATCGTAATGATGGTCCTGCATGGCGTGTTCAAGGGCTGCATGGTTATAATCTTGTACACAATGGCCTAAATGGTTCGATTTGTAATCGACAATATAGTACTTACCTTCATGTTCAAAGGTTAAATCAATAAACCCTTTTAACATGCCTGTCACGGTTTCAAACGACAGCGGCTGATATTGAACACCTAAATACTCGATTAATAACCGATTGAGCGCATTGGCTTGGAACCTTGTGAGTGGCAGATAAAACTCCATTTCCACTAAGCGCCTGCTGTTACTAACCTGTTGTAGAGTTAAACCCGTGTTGTCTTCAAGTTGCCCTTGCAAGGTATTGTTAAGCATGTTGTGTAAAACGCTGACCCAATGAGGTTCAAAGCCGTGTTTTTCTAGAAAACTCTCAATGACAGGCGGAAAACTGTCAGGATTGGTGTCGGTAAAATCGATATTTTCAAATAAACTGTGCATTAAAATACCGGCTTTAGCACCTTTAGGAAAAGTAAAAATGCTCGGTGCTAGGTCATTCGCTGGCACGGCTTCTGGGTCAATACTATTTTGATCGTAATCTGGGTTTTCATAATAGCTGGAACCACTATGGTGCGAGGTGAGCGCGGTGTAGCTGGTGATGCGCCATTCTTTGGGTAAAGCTTGGGACATTTTTTTTGCCACTAATTCAGGTGGCGAGACTTGGTCTGGTGCAAATGGAGGCTGGTCCTGTGCTTGGTATTGAATGATGTCGATGGCCTCGGGGCTTGATGCGGCCAGGGTGTTTAAATCTTTGCTGATGTCATCATCCGACAGCGAGGCTATTTTAAGTGCCAGTGCTACGCTGTCGATATGTTCACTGTGCTGGTGGTGTAGCAAGTAGGCGAATGCAGAATACGGCGCATTACCTACATGCCCCCAGTTACAGTAACAGCTGTATTTTGCTCTTGTGAGGGCGACATAGAGTAAGCGGATTTCTTCAGATAAGCGTTCCACATCGGCATAAGCATAATGCGCTTGTTGTTGCTCTGAGCCTAGGTCTAAGTATAAGTCATTGCTGTCAGGGTCATGAAAAGTGAATGCCTCACCTTTTTTCAGCGGTTTACTGTCCCATAAATAAGGCAGAAAAACGATGTCGTACTCTAACCCTTTGCTTTTGTGGATGGTGACGATTTTTACAAGATCATCATCGCTTTCTAATCGGAGTTGTTGGTTTTCATCTTCATCTGCTTCGTACTGAGTGTGACTATACAGCCATTGTAATAATTTTTCTGGGTGTTCTTGCTGTTGAGATTGCGCTTGTAATAACTCTCCAAGCTGGAGCAAATTGGTCATGTGGCGTTGACCATCAGTGGTGGCGAGCAGTTGTTTGGGGATGTCCAGCTCATGCAACAGGGTGCGAAACATGCTCATGAAACTTTTTTGCATCCAGTGTTCATAAAAATGCTGAAATTTTTCTAGCCACGCTTCCCACTGTTGGTCGTCTTGAATCGTGCTTTCTAATTGAGCTGCACTAAAACCAATGAGTCGCGTACACAGTGCTGTGCGAATGGCAGGTTCACGTTGGTAGTGTGCTACCGCATATAAAATGAGATATAAGTCAGCGGCATCCTGGGTGCTCAGTACGCTATCACGACTAAAATAGACGGTGGAGATGTTTTTCAAACGCAAGGCTGTTTGTAAATAATATGCTTGAAATCGGTTTTTAACCAAAATGGCAAAATGCTTAGGTTCGATCGGCTTCCCTCGAACAGTGGCTTTACCTTGTTGCGATAGGGTGAGTAGGCGGGCGATTTCATTGGCCACAAACTCGGCACTATTGTCGGATGCCCAGTTTCTACGAATGGCTTTGTGTTTGACTTTCTTTTGTGTGGCAGGGTTTAAATATCCACAGTCGTATTCATTGCTGGCATTGGTTTTGAATTGAATAATGTGTAGTGCCTTACTGGCAATGCCATCTATCAATATTGCCGGTTCTGTGGTTGTATCGGCTGCTTTCACAGGGTGAAACTGTATGTCTTGCTCATAAATAAAGGGTTGCTCTGCTTGCTCAAAGACCGCATTAACCGCATTCACCATGGCCGTGGTTGAGCGCCAGTTTGTCTCTAGGGTGTATTGTGCGTGGTCAGGTGTTGTGCGCCTTGCTTTGATGTAGGTAAAGACATCGGCGCCTCTGAAGCTGTAAATGGCTTGTTTAGGGTCACCAATCATGAATAAGCCGGTTTTGCCACTGTCATCTTCCGCCGGGTAGATGGTTTTGAATATGTGGTATTGAATGGGGTCGGTATCTTGAAACTCATCAATCATGGCGACAGGGTATTGTTTTCGGACTTGCTCTGCGAGTTTTGGGCTAAAGGATAATGCTTCACCCAGTTTGACGAGCAGGTCATTGAACGACAGTACGCCTGCTTGTTGCTTTCGCTCTGCAAGTGTGGATTTTGTCTGCTGTAAACAGTGATAAATAATAAAATGATCAAGCTTTTCTAGCAGGCTGATAAAGGTTTGGTTGAGTGTGTAAAAAGCATGCTCCGGTGGTGTTTGCTTGGCTTTGGTGGCCGTTTGTATGGTGGTGTTAGTCAGCTTTTTTAGCCCTGGAGGGGCGCTGACATTGAGCGCCTCTTCTTGGAAATATTGCGCGCACTGGACCACCCATTTGTCAATATAGTCTTTGCGAAATGATCGACGATTTAACCCTGGGTCTGAAACAAGCTGGTCTTCAATGACATTATGGTCACTTTGCCAGAGTGTTCTGAGTTGTTGGTATTGTTGTTGCAACGTGCTTAAGTACTCACCCAGGGTTGATTCGGTAAATTCGGGTAAAACAGCTAAATTAGGCTGGTTGAGTAATGGGATAATCTGTTTGGATAACCCTTCTGGGGTTTTTAATGAATGATGAATGTACTCAATAAACTGGCTTGATGCGGTATAGAAATGTTGCCGCCAATAATCTTCGATGATGGCGGTGATGAGGGTGTTCTCTTCGGTGAGAAATTCGGTATCAAATAAAACGCCACTTTCAAATGCATTGTCTTGCAAGGTACGCTGGCAAAAACCATGAATGGTAAAAACGCAGACTTCATCCATCCGTTTCATGGCATCATCTAGTGTGATCACGTCTTTTTCTATATCATCACTCTGGCTGAGCAGTAACCCGATGAGTGTATCTTTCGTTTGTTCTTGGCTAAGTGGTTTGTTGTTTTTATGGTTGATGAATGCCTGTAAGCACAAGTTTAAACGCTGCCTAATCCGTTCTCTCAGCTCTTCAGTTGCAGCCTGAGTAAAGGTGACGACTAAAATCTCATCGATAGATAAATGCTTTTCTAAAATCAAACGCAAGTATAAGCTGGAAATGGTGTAGGTTTTGCCTGTTCCTGCACTGGCCTCGATTAACTGTTGGCCGGTTAGTGGGAGGGTTGAGGGGTCTAGTGCTTGCATTTATTTACCCTCATTTTGATAAAGGTCGGGCTTTTGAATTTTTTCAAACTCAAGGATTGGCTTAAAAACATGCTCGGATATTTGCTGAAATTGGCTGCCAAATTCGGGTTCATGGTCACGATAAAAGGTTTTATAATAGGCGGATTCTTTTTCCCCGAGCACATTAGGAATGCCTTGCCAAATTTTTTCGATATTACTGTTGAGCATAAATTCAGCTTCTTCTTTATTCCGGCTTTTCATGTATTGGTGCGAGGTTTTAGGGAAAAAATAGACCGGTTTCTGCAGCCCGTTCCAATAAATATTAGTCAAATCTTTGAGCAAAATTTCCGCATTAGGTATGGGGGGGAATGTTAATTGGTAGTCAACGCCATAGTGGGTGCTGCTCAATTCAAGGCCACTGGGTTTCAGGGTATTGAGTATGAGGTGCATGATCCACAATGATATCTTGTCTTCAGGCGTCAACTTAGCAAAGCGATATTGTATGAGACCGTTTGGTGTTAATGTTTGTAGCCAACCTTGTAAAGTGATTTCCCCCCACTGTAATTGGCAGTCTAGTGGGGCAATGTGTTGCGCTAAGATGGCTTTAAGCGGCGTGCCAAAGCGTTCAATCGGCGTTTGTAGGTTGTTAAACAAGGTTTGAGAAAAATGCCCAGAAGGCAGCCTTCCTTGGGCGCGAATCTTAGTGTAGTAGTCGTTGAGAGAACCTTGTTGTAAAACTTCTTGGAGTAGGTCTTGGTTGATTTGGTAGCGCTCTAGCGCAGACAAACTAAATGGCTCGGTACTTTCTAGTTGTTCATCACTTTCGTTAAGCCATATATTTAACCGGTAGTTGGCGAAAGCGCGCATGGGGTTTTTAAAAAAACGAATCAATTGATTGATTTCAATGGTTTTAAAATTGTCCTCAGGGCTTGATAGTCGCTCGGCACCAAATGAGGCGGCTTCTATTTTTTGCTGGTTGACGGCCGTCGCTGCAGGCAACCATTCGTGTGCATAACTGAACAAACCAGGTTCAGAGAAATATCTCGGGCTAAAGGGCTGTAGTGGGTGGATGGTGGTGATTTGTTCTACCGCTGAGCCATTTTTACCCTCGAATCCTGCGTCAATGGTATCAAGCAATTCTTGAACCACAATAGAGGGGATCAACGTGCTGTTATCTCGAATATGCCTACCGACATAACTTAAGTAAAAACAATAACGAGTAGACACTAAGGCTTCTAAAAATAAATAACGGTCATCTTCTCTTCGAGCGCGATCCCCTTTTTCTGGCTGCTTGGCCATTAGGTCAAAATCTAAGGGGCGGTGTTGTCTGGGGAAGTCTTGATCATTCATTCCGAGCAAACAAATGACTTTAAAAGGGATACTTCGCATGGGTACTAAGGAGCAGAAGGTGACTTGACCGGTTAAAAAGTGGTGATCAGATATCGGCTGAGTTAATAGTAAAGTGAGGTAATCTTTGACGACTTCTAGGTGCAATGTGTCTTCAAACTGGGCGAATTCAGTATGGTTTTTGAGTTTCTCTAGTGCATTACGGACATGAATCAGCACAAAGGCATCTTCTGCTTCTTCGACAAAGTAATCATTGAGCAGCGTGTTGATGACCTTTTCCCACGCTTGTGCGGTGTAGCTTTGTTGTAGTTGTTGTTTGGTGGTTTTTAGTTGTTTGATGAAAGTGATCAGTAAGCCTAAATTTGCGACTTCCTGGCCTTCTATGCCTGGGAAAGGTGCAATACCTGAAAACAGTTGATCTTCAGGTGGCATGGAATAACCAAGTAACAGGCGTTCTAACCCAAATTGCCATGTGTTTTGGATGTTGCAGGGAAGGTCTAACTCTTGTAAATGTTCATTGTCTAGCCCCCAGCGAATGCCGCTTTCTCTGACCCATTGACGGATGCCATCAATAGCAGGCTCCGTTAAATTAAAGCGTTGCTGTATGCAAGGGATTTCTAGTAAAGAAAGTATGTCACTGTTTTCAAAGCGCTTGTCTGGCAAAGTGAGTAGCTGGAAGAACGCTTGAATCATGCCGTGCTGAGTATAGGCTGAGCGGTCAGCAATGGACCAAGGTATTTTCTGAGCACTACTGACACTACTGAATACCGCTTCAATGGTGTCTGCGTAGTCCTCAACCCCGGGCGCCATGATGACGATGTCTTTGGGGTGGAGTTCGGGGTTGCGACTCAATAAATTGAGTAGTTGGTCGTGTAATGCTTCAATTTCACGGACTTTACTGTGGCAGACATGGATTTGTATGGACACATCATCTGGCGCGATCAGTGTTTTATCTGGGCTTTCAGAGGCTGCTAATGGTTGGGTTCGGTCCATTAATAATAAGATGTCTGCTTGTACTGAGCCAAGCAGTTCTGTGGATTGTGGTGCTGAAAAGAGTTCGTACTCTTCATGTGGGTAGTTGTGGAGAAGCTCTAAATAATCTTGTCCTAGCTTGCCCATTGAGGCGAGTAATGGGTTCCCTGTTGCGTAGTACTCTACGTTTGCATTGTTGCCATGCTTTTGTCGCAAACTCCTGAACCTGGCAATATCTCGCTGTGAGCGGATATCGCCCCAGTAGGATAAACACGGGTTGAACAGGTAGATATTGACTTCAATAATGTCTGAAAGCTGGGCAAAGGCATCGAGCATCATGGGGGGGAGCGCTGAAATACCAAAGATGGAGATGCGCTCGGGTAAGGTGTTTGTGTTTAGGCTGCCTGCTTTTGCATGATCTAAAAAGGCATGTAGCATTTGTGCCCGGTTGCCAGAGGGGTTCTGGCTGGCAATGGCTTTCCAGAGTATGGCTTGCCAGTGATCGATGTCTGTTGTTTCCCATTCCAGCATCCACTTGGGGCGGTACACGAGGTATTGGTCAAAAATATCTGCAATTTTACAGGCTAATTGAAAGTGCTTTCGCTGGCTTTTATCGTCACTTAAGTAACGCGCTAAGCTGGTGAAAGCGGGGTGCTCGATAAAGTGGGGGAGTAAGCTCACTACTTGCCATATCAAAGCAGACTTTTCATAGCCAGTTGTGTCAGGTATGTCGGGTAGGGTTTCTTGGTAGACCTTCCACACAAATGAGGCTGGGAATGGGTAGTCTATGTTGGCGGCGACACCTTGTTGTTCGGCGATATGGTATGAGAGCCAGCGTGCCATGCCTTGGCTTTGAACTAATATGGTTTCAGCTGCGAAGGGGTGTGATAAGGGCTGTTCGATATGGCTGAGTAGTGCTGCGAGTAAGGTTTCTAGGTTGTTGCCGTGGTGAAGCTTGAGCATGAATGTTTTGGCTCTTTTTTATTATGCAGGGCTTGTGGATGTTAGTTAAGATTTCGGTAGGTTATATTGCCTATGTGGCATTGACACCTGCTTCATCCTCAAAATCATCACTTATTTGAGGCACGGGTGAACAATACCTCATAGGCAACATAACCTACCTATCTTAGTAGCCAATTATATTGTGGCGTTTGCAAAAGGCGATATGCTGTTCGCCTTTTGCATGGCGTCATCTTTATGCTGGCATCATTGGGTCTGCACCTAAGGTACCGACCAATTGTGTTAAATAGTCGCTTGAGCCAACCTGTTGCAGTTTGTCCTTAGCGGCTTCTAAGCGTGCTTCGATATCCAACGTTTCAGACACATCCTGGTGGCTTTGCAGCTTCAAGAAGGTTTCCAAGTATCGAACATGGCCACTCCATAAAATGACATCACGTTCTTGTTTAACGGTTAATCGTTTTTTATACCAATCGGACGCAAGCAGATCATCCCGGTTGAACATGTTGCGTATTTCAGGTGCGTCAACGGTTTTGCCGTTGTATTTACCTGTCGCCATGATGTACAGCAACGCTTTTAGCGGTGGGCATGCTTCATTGATTGAGCCATCGTCTAGGTAACCTTGAGCTACACGTCGTTGTGCTTCAACGATGTTGTTGATGCCATCGACGTATTCTTCAATCCCTTGTAATTCAGGTTTCAGAATATTTTCATTGAACACGGTTGGTGGGCTGTCAAATATCTTGCCGAAGAAGTTATGAATGAAGCGCGCTGTAATTCGGTAGCCTAACCGACTTGCCAGTACTGTTTGGCCATTATGCTCAAAATCATTCAGTTTTTCTAAGTTCTCATACTTGATGAGGTCTTTGGCTTTTCGGTCTTCAGGTTTGATGCGCGCCCAAATTTCAGGAATCAGCAGGCTGATATCGTGGTCAACTCGGGTTTTAGGGCCAACATAACCTGCCGCACTGCTGTAGCCGTCATATTCGGTCAAGATGAAGGATACTAAGGCGTTATTTAAATCAGTGGTGGGTAACAGCGCATTAAATGGGCCTTTGGTTAGTGCGCCCTCAGAACCTGCACCTGTGGTTGAGGGTGATTTACCCGTTAAACTACAGATAAAGTCCATGAATAATTCAGGCAACTCTTGGTAGTGAATAGGGTTGTAAACCGCAAGCGAACGTATGCCAGCTTTCGCATCAGGTGGATTGTTTCGACGACCGGTTAAGACGGAGTCAACAGGGAAGCAGATGTTTTCATCGACAGGTGCTCTCCGTTGGAACCTGGCACCTACAGTGGCACAGTAGCTCTTGAACGGGTTGTCTAGATCCGCACGTAATTGTAAGAAACGTGGGTTCTTACTTGGTGCCCCTTCAACCATGACAGGGTTCGAAGAACAAACAGTGTATGAGCCTTCTTTTTTGCTGCTATTGAGCAAGAAGTTACGCATTGGGTCTGTGTATTGATCAAACTCAACAATGTCGTCGATCATGCCTTTTAGATCATCGGTGTCTAGTGGCTGATAGTTGGCGACAAAGGTGCCATAAGTAGACATGTCTTTTTCTGTTTGCTTATCAAAACCTTTGATAACCGCGTCATCTGGGCGTTGGAATAAGCGATATTCGCAGTTGACGGTTAATTTAACCGAAGGTGACGTATTGCGTGCAGGCTTGTTGGGTAACATGCCGGCAGGCACAACGACGGATGCGGTGATATCATCTTCCATTTGCACTTTTTCTGCAGCAACATAGTCTTGTCGCATTTTGTAGGTGCGCCAAGAGCCATCTTCATCAAAGCCGACTCTTAAGTAAGCGACGTGTAGGTGACGATCATTATGTTTTAGCTCATAACCTGGAGAACCGTTAACGATGTCGACGTTAAATTGTTTGCGCCAGTTTTTGCCCCATGAGGCTTTGTAAAAGCGTTTAATAATGAAAATGACTGCTCGAGTTGAGTCAGAAATGTGACTTAACCATTCGTTGTATTCAGGCGTGAATTTCGCGTCTGAGTGAGTCAGCATCTTAATTAAAGATCCTAAGCTTCGGCCTGAGCTTAGCGGGCCACGCGCTTCTCTGTCGCTATAGTCTGGTGCGAATTCTGGTTTGTAGCGATTGCTGAAATCGTAAGCAAAAATCTCTTCAATGTGGTCCATTGTTTTGGTGTAGTCGTTAACGTATAACGGGCCGTAGATCATTGCATCGTCAATGGCTTTGGATATTTCTGACTTACCACCACCAGAAACGGTACAAGGTTTGTGGCAAAATGTTCCTTCGGCTTCTGTTCCGATTAAGCGCCATGAAGGGGCACTAGGGTGCTTCTCCATAGAGACTCTGTAGCCGCTAGGGTGCATGTAAGTGATGCCAGGTTGTAAGCGAATTTGTTGCTTTTTACCCTCATTTGTCCAAGAGACAATGCGTTCATTTAAGTGGACTTTTAAATCTTCTGGGACATAAACAAGTTGTGGGTGTAGCTTGTCGATGGCGTGACCTTCGGGTTGTAGGTCCATCATGTCGCCGTATTGTGACAGCATATCTTTGAAGGTGTATTCGGTGTTTCGGGTGCGTGTATCGGTACCAAACTCATCGCCGTGGTTATAACGAGGGAAGGCCAGTGCGCCACCAGCGTGTTCTTCTTCTGCTAGGCCGTAGTGGTTAGCGGCATAACCGATTTGGGTTTTAACTTCTTTTTTACAGTAACCGAAGTAGTTGTCTGCCAAAATGGTGACCATGACGCCATCCATATCACGCGCGGTGATTTTGAAGGGCTGGCCGCCGTTGTATAGCTCGTCTTCAGTTTCCCAGTACATACCATCGTTAAGCTGTCTTTCGGTGGCATCATCTTTGTGTGGTAAGCCTATGTCTTTCTTGCGTAAAAATGTTAAGTGTGGGGCTAAAATGACGCAACCTGTGTGGCCTGTCCAATGGTGGATATCAAGGCCTGCATCGTGGTGTGCAAGGTATGGGTTACCGGCATTACCAAAAATACTTTCAACAAAATCTAAATTACTGACCAGTTCACCAGGGGCGAAAAAGCGGATTTCCATACTTTTTTCTGGCTCAAGACCTGGGATTTCAGGGCAAACAACAGGGCGAAGTAATAAAGAGACAAACATTTCTGCCTGATCTTCTTGCTCTGAGGTAAACGGCAGACGCAGAGAGTGTTTGGGTGGGTTTAGTGCTTCATATAACATGCGGCCGTAAGTGGCCTGTGGTACGGCTTTTTTGTCGCCAGGAATAGGTAAGCCACCCTCTGCGATATGGAACGAACCTTCGGTTGTTCTACGATCACGAGAGGTGTTATGTAACGCGCCTTGGTTGACTCGGTAGCTTTTCACATACTCTGATGCAAATTCGTTTTTAGACGGTGGAATAGAAAGCTCACGAGCGACGCCGTGACGATCTAAAATCATGGTGCTGGTCGGCAATGTCGGACGAAATTGAGGGTCACATTTCTGTACGTAACTATCAATAAAGTTTTGAATGCGACGGTCTGCAGGACATAGGTAGTTCGACAAGAGCCGGGATTTTTCTCGGTAGCTCTGGAGTAAATCCTGTGCGGCCGCTAAAAAATCATCACAGCACTCAGAGTGGCATGTGGGTTGGCCTGATGAGGAGAGTTTAAGGTTGATGTAAAGCTGCGTGCGGCGACGTGCTTCCTCAATATCAAGATCATCCGTGATAGGGAACTCGGTTAATCCTAAAGCTTGTTCTAAATCCATAAAAAACTCCTGGCCAGTCACTTTAATTCATCTAAATCGCCCATTAATAAGTAAATAATAATATGCAATCACTAGGTAACTGTTTGATTTTTGATAATATTTGGATATTACTCTATTAGAGCAGTATTTTACTTGCGGCCATTATAACGAATAAAATAATGGCTTCAATGAGAGAATAATTACTGTTGCTCTTGGTATTGCCTGAGGTAAGTTGCAAAGTCCACTTGTGGGGCTTGCTCTATTTGGCTTTGTTGCGCTAAAGATTTGGCGGCAGCATCTAAGAAAAACTGAAATTTATCTTCGGTGAGCGGTAGTGTACGGAAAAAATTGTGGTGCATGCTGGACATACGTTGAGCAAAGCCATAAAAGCTTTCTCCGGTGCTTCGCATTTCGGCCAGCATTTGTGCTGAGGGGGTCAGGTTCGGGTCTTTTATGAGGGCAATGTGATCCTCTAAGCTGTCCTGGTAATGGGAGTGTTTGTTAACATCATCGAGGAGCGTGCAAATACCGGTCATTTGGCCGAGTAATTCTGTCGCCCATGCCTCAAGCCCTATGTTTTTACCTAAACGTTGTAGAGACAGGTTCGGGGTGCGGCCGTTGTGTGCAACCAGTAGGGCGTTGTCATCAATTTCTAAGTGCTCTTCAGGGCTAATGGGCGGACTTTCTTGGTATAAGCAAAACAGCATGAATGCCTCTAAAAAGCGCAGCTGGGTCTCACTAATTCCTAGCGGGTGGAAAGCATTCACATCAAGAGAGCGTAGTTCCACATATTGGATCCCACGTCTTTTTAATGCCAGAGTCGGCTTTTCGTTGACCAGAGGTACGCGTTTCGGACGAACCGTACTGTAGTACTCGTTTTCAATTTGTAAAACATTGGTGTTCAGTTGTTGGTAGTCACCATTGCTGTCTTTTAAGCCTAATAGGTCAAAGTCAGGGGAAGGTAAGTCAATGGCGTTGCTAAGAGAGTTTATGTAACCCGGTAAGCTGTTGTAGTTGGCTTTAAAGCCTCGGTCTTTTTCTTTGTTATTTTGGTAGCCGATATCGCCCATTCTTAATGAGGTGGCATAAGGGTTGTAGTAAGTGGATTCGTCAAAAACCTCGAGCTGCGTTGAGGCACCCTGTAAAAAAGATTTGCAGACAGCCGGAGAGGCGCCAAAAAGGTAGGGGATCAACCAGCCGTAGCGCTGAAGGTTGCGAATCATGCCTAAGTATTGGCAAGAGATAAAGTCTTGCAAGTTATCATTAGATTGTTCGCTAATTTGGTATTCAGGCCAAAAATCAGGACTCACTGAAAAATTAAAATGCACGCCTGCAATGACTTGCATCGCTCGGCCATAACGTAAGCCAAGCCCTTTTCGATAGACCGTTTTCATTTTACCGGCATTGGAGTCGCCGTATTGGGCCACAGGTATGCTGCTATCGTCACCAACAATGCAAGGCATGCTGGTTGCCCAAAGCTGCTCGCTTTTTAGGTGTTCGTAGACAAATTTTTGGGCATCGTATAAAAACTGTAAACCGTTGCGTAAGTCAGATGACGCGGGGGTGATGAACTCGATTAACGCTTCTGAGTAGTCTGTGGTGATAAACGGGTTGGTTAAGGCTGAACCAAACTGAGCGGGGTGAGGTGTGCTTGCAATCCCCCCTTCTTTAGAGACGCGCAAACTTTCTTTTTCCAGGCCAATTTGATTGCCTTTTAAGGTCTTATGATGGCGGGTTGTTAGCAGCTGCTGTAGCCGTTTTTCGAGAATTTTATACATGATGCGAAAGCATACCGGTTTTCGCGGAAAAACAAAAAATTATCTGACAAATTTAAGACTCCAGCTATACTTGTTTTTTGAGTGTAGCAAACTGAAATAATGTGCTTGGGAGCAATAGATGAGTGATAAATACGGTGTGGTAGATGCGGCTGATTTTGAAAAAATTCGAGAAAAGCCTGAATTTGTGAAAATTGAAGAAGCATTGGTTAACATTGGTGGCGGAAGTGTTGGCGGTGTTAAATTCAAGAAAAGTGCATTAAAAGCTGCCGGTTGGAAGCATCACGAGTTAACCACGTATGCCTCTAAATTGGATGATGCGATTAAAGCGTTTAGTAAAATTAGAGATGCGTTGAACACAGACATTGATGATTCAGACGCACTGATGAAAAAACTCGGTTAAGTATGTCAATTTTGGTGCTTTGGTTCGGGCCAAATACTGGCCGCTAGGGCACCAAAAATAATCCCCGTAAGCAACCCGACAACGTGAGCCGTATTGGCGATGTTGCCAACCCACCCCGTGAAGCAAACCAGTAACCATACCACCATGAACAGCATTAATTGTTTGCTCACATAGTAACTTGTTTTATGGCGTGCAAATTGGCTGAGATACCATAGATACCCTAGTAGCCCATAAATAACGCCTGACATACCAAAAAAAGCAGGACCACTTGATAAATACTGGGCATAGTTTGAGACCAGTCCAATAACAACAACCAATAGAACAAAACGTTTAGAATCTTCATTGGCTTCAATGACAGGGCCTAATTGATATAGCCACATCATATTAAAAACAATGTGGAGGATATTTTCGGGGTGTTGTAGTGATGCTGGGCTGTGTAAAAAAATGGGTGTGAGTAGTCGCCAAATTTGCCCGTTGTTGATTTCCTGAATGCCATAATAGTGTTTGGACATCATCAGGCTATTATAAATAAGCTCTTGGAGCCCTAAATACTGCAGTACATATAATGAGACACAGAGGGTGATAAAAAATAAGGTCATCGGGCCTAAGGGGATTTTATGAATAACCGCCTCTTTACTTGCGCCATTGACTTCCTCGAGTGCTTTTAAAGCGATAGGGATGTGAGCACTATGATGAATATAGACCTCGATGCCCTCGTTAGTCTCCTTCAACTCGTGCTCAATACCCTGGCGGTTTAAAAAATAGGCGAATTGTTCAGCGGCTTTTGCATCTGGCAAAATACCGACTTTTTGAGAAGAGCTCATGTGTTTATGTCTGTTCTTTAGGGTTATTGTCGGTTAAAGGGCCGGGTTCTGTTTCGATATCCGGTTCAGGCTCTGGCTCCGGGGTATTTTGCCGCTCAAGGTAGTTGCGGTAGTAACTTAACAGAAGTTGCGTCAGTGGCAAGGCAATGATTAAACCGAGCAAGCCAAGTAGTTGGCCCCAAACGGAAAGGGAGAAAATGATTAATGCCGGTCTTAGGCCAAGTGCTTCACCCATGATTCTAGGCGTTAAGATGAAATCCTGTATAAGCTGGATAAGAATGAACACCATACTGGTGAGCATGATGATCATAAAAAAGGAAGAACCTGAGTCTAATGCGGCAAAAACAGCCAAGATAAAAGCCGGAATTAACCCCAGTAGCTGTAAATAAGGCACCATACTGAGCACCCCGAACATCAGCCCCAATAAAATGCTCATTGGTAAGCCGATCAGGGCGAAACCAATCGCAAAAAGGGTGCCCATGATGGTGGATACAAGTGCTTGGGCGCGGAAAAAACGGCTCATGGATTGGTCGAAGTCTTTAATGACTTTTATGATTTTTGGCCGATAAGGGTCGGGTAGAAAATTCTCCCAATGTTTGGCAATGGGGCCAAAGTCAATGAGCAAGAAAAAGAGGTAAATTAAAATAATGCCGACACTGATGAGGCCTAGAACAAAGCTGGCTGTACCTTCTAGTATGGCGAGCGTTTCGGGTAACATTTTTTCGGCTAATTTGCCGGTGACCTTGATAATGTTATCCACCTTGGTGATTTCGTGGATGTTTTCTTCGGTGCCATATTTTTTAACTAAAGACCATATTTCATCAGGGATGGCATCTTCAGCCCTCTGCTTCCAATCGGCATTGCTGGAAAATTCATTGAGAATTCGATCCATATTTTTGATTTCTGAGGAAACCATTGGCGTGATAATGGAGGTGATGATGATGAGGATTAAGCTGATGCCTGTCAGGCTTGCGACAACGGCTAACTCTCGTTTAGGAATTTTTATTTGAACCCAGTTAACGAGTGGGTCCAGCAAGTAGGCCAGTAATAAACCAATGACGAGAGGAACAATGGCAGCACTAAGATAATTAATTAGCCAAAGAACGCC
Source organism: Methylococcales bacterium (assembly GCA_018672285.1). Lineage (GTDB taxonomy): Bacteria > Pseudomonadota > Gammaproteobacteria > JABHGC01 > JABHGC01 > JABHGC01. The sequence goes on along the minus strand of JABHGC010000114.1, from coordinate 5,649 downwards.
AGCAAGAAAGCAGGCGTGAAAGGTAATGCGGATGACACGGTCGAAGGTATAGGGTTCTGGGCACAACACAGGTGTTTTTCCTTATTATTTTGATGTAGTTTAGCAAGGGTGATTCTATTTTTCATCTTAGGTGAGTGATGCTAACTTTTACAGATGCGATTAAAGCCCTGAAAGAGGGGGAGAAAATTGCAAGAACCGAGTGGTCACACGACCAGTATCTTCGTTTAGTCTATATTGCAGCGGACGGTGAGATGACTGCGGCGGATGAGTATTTGGAAATGAAGCTTGGCATTACAAAGCAGGTGGTTTCATCCCGAATTGACTTGTATGATGCTGCAGGTTTGCAGCGACAAAACTGGATGGCCAGTGAAGGTGATATTAAGGCTGAGTGGCAACTCTGGGTTCAGCATCATTAGTGCAACTTTACCTTTATAGAGGGTGAAAACCTTTTTAGGTTATAGCCAAACAACGTCTTTATCTTTCTCTAGCAAACCAAGTTCTTTGTGTGCTTCGATAATGGCCAATTTAAGGGCTTTTTGGCAAACAGCAGAGACGGAAAAAAATTCCCCCGTATTATCAGACTGCTCTTTTAGCTCAATAATGTGTTCTACAATGTCGTTATCTAATTGAATGGTAACTTGTTTCTTGGTTGGGCTTAAATCCAAAATACCTGTGTGATAGTCAGTCATTTTATGGTTATCTCCTATGGCTACCAGTGTACCAGTATACCAAAATGGGAAAGCGGTTTTAATCTTTAAGGTGGATTGATGGTATCTGAATTCAATCTCTATATCAAGTTATTATAATATATTTATTTGTGATGATTGTGATTAACGGACAATTGACTCGTGACTTTTAAGTCAGTGAGTTAGGTTATGCGAACATCACAAATATTTAACGTCAGTAGGCTTTTGCAGCAAACCTAGATAAACTGCGTGCGTTTATTGTTAATTGAAAAATAGGATGTTGCTGTGATCGAACAAGTTGCTGAGTTGTTGCAAGCTGCTGCCAATACCATGGTGGACAATGGTGTGATTCCCGCGGATGCTAAATATAGAATCCAAGTCGATCGGACTAAAGATAAATCGCATGGGGACTTAGCAACAAACCTTGCAATGATGCTGGCCAAGCCGTGCAAGCAAAACCCAAGAGCCATTGCCCAGTTAATTATTGATTCACTGCCGGCTTCTGATCTCATCGTTAAAACGGATATTGCTGGCCCTGGTTTTATCAATTTCTTTCTCAACCAGAACCAATTGCTAGACACCATTGCCGCAGCACTTACGAATGAGCGTTTAAACATGTCGAGTGTTGATCAACCTCAAGTCATTGTGGTGGACTACTCTTCACCGAACCTTGCCAAAGAAATGCATGTTGGGCATTTGCGATCAACCATTATTGGTGATGCGGTTGCCAGAACGCTCGAGTTTGTAGGGCATACAGTGATTCGCCAAAATCACGTTGGCAACTGGGGAACGCAATTTGGCATGTTGTTGGCTTTCCTAGAAGAGGCAAAGAAGAAGGGCGATAAAGTCAGTATGGAGCTGGCTGACCTTGAACATTTTTATCGTCAAGCAAAGTTGCGTTTTGATGAGTCTGAAGACTTTAAAACAAGAGCAAGAGAGTTGGTGGTGACACTGCAATCTGGAGATGAATACTGTTTGTCTTTGTGGCAGGAGTTTAATGATATTTCTTTAGGGCATTGTCAGGCAACGTATGAAAAACTCAATGTCAGCTTAACCGTTGAAGATATTCGTGGTGAAAGTGCCTATAACGATGACTTGCCCAAAATTATTTCAGACCTATCTGAGCAGGGATTATTACAAGACAGTGAAGGTGCAAAATGTGTTTTTTCGGATGACTTTAAGCGAAAAGATGGTGAGCTGTTACCACTGATTGTGCAAAAGAAAGATGGTGGTTTTTTGTATGCGACCACTGATTTGGCGGCCATTCGTTATCGGAATTTTGTTTTACAAGCAGATAGAGTGCTGTATTTTGTAGATGCAAGGCAGGCTTTGCATTTTCAGCAAGTATTCTCAACGGCGAAAAAAGCAGGTTTTATCCGTGACTCAGCAACGCTTGAGCACATGCCGTTTGGTATGGTGCTGGGGGATGATGGTAAGCCTTTTAAAACACGAGAGGGTGGGGTTGCAAAGTTAGCTGATCTTATTGATGAGAGTATTAAGCGGGCAACAGACACTGTACGTAGCCGCGCTTCTGGTTTAACTGAAGAAGAAATAGTTAACATTGGTAACGTAGTTGGCGTTGCTGCGGTTAAGTATGCGGATTTATCTAAGAGCCGAACCAGTGATTATCAGTTTAGTTGGGAACAGATGTTGAGCCTAGAAGGCAATACTGCGCCATATCTATTATATGCCTATGCCAGAGTGAAAAGTATTTTGCGCCGTGGTGAGGTTGATGAGCAGTCGTTAAGTCAAGGTGGTGTGCTGCAAATTGAGATGGATCAAGAGGTTGCGTTAGCGAATAAACTAGCTCAATGTCATGAAGTGATTGGCCATGTTGCGACTAAAGGTATGCCGCACTTGTTGTGTACCTACTTATTTGAATTGGCCAGTACTTTTTCAACCTTTTTTGAAGCGTGCCCGGTATTAAAGGCGGATACGGAAGAGCAAAAACAAAGCCGGTTAAAGCTGGCATTGTTAACGGCGAAAACATTGCAGTTAGGATTAGGGTTGCTTGGTATTCAAACGTTAGAGAAGATGTAATCTTATTGTCAGTTTTATGTTTGAGTACTGTTGCCGTTGCTTTTGGCCCTGGCGGCTTAGGGCCTAGAGGGCCAGGGCCAGGTTTTGGTCCTGCACCTGGTGGCCCAGGTGTTTTACAGGGGTTAGCGATTGATAAAGTGAAAGACAAGGTCTGCTTGCAGCGAACCACTAACACAACTCAGCGCTGTGTTAGTAGCTGTCCTACGTCGAAAAAAGGGACTATCAACGCCAGTGCGGAATGTCTGGTTAAGTGCGTTGAGACATTTTCTAACAATATAAAGCGCTGTATCTAAGGTGTACAGGCTTGTCCACCACCGTCACCTGCATCTGAAATGGCAATGAGTGGTTGCTCTTCAAGTGGTGCTTCTTCTTCAGTATCGGCAATGATCTCTTCTTTGGTTTCTTCCCCTGACCCTTCTTCAGCAGCAGGCTCTTCTTCGCTTCCTTCCTCAGCTACAGCCTCTTCTGCTGGGGCGTCCTCTGCGGGTGCATCATCGGGGCTAGGTTCTGGCTCTGATCCAGCCGGTTCTTCCGCTGTGCCAGCAGTTTCTTCTGCGGGTGCATCACCAGGTGGAGAGTCCGCTGAAGGTTCAGGGGCCGGTTCTGCGGTCGCAGGGTCACCGCCGCCTGACGTTGAAGTGTCTCCGGTGGATGTGGTATCGGTTGTGGTATCGCCCCCGGCATCTGGTGCGGGTGCACTTGCGGTATTATCAAAGCCGCCTCCGGTGCTGGTTGATGAGTCTGGAGGTGGTGCTGTTGATGTGGTTTGGTCAGTGGTTGGTAAATCGGTATTGTCTACTGCGCCATCATCAGGCGGTGGAAGTTCGGTTTGAATCACGGTGACGGTGCCGGTGGTCGCAACGACGGGGTCGGTGGTGACAAAAGCGCCTGAAACGCTGGCATTTTCACCTGATAGGGTGATGCCACTGGTGGCTGTGACATTACCTATGCCACTGCTGTCGCTATCAGCGAGAATGATTAAATCACCTCCACCTGTGCCATTTGAGTCAGCGGTGACATTGCCGCCAGTAAAGCTAATGTCATTACTGGCGGTGAGTAAGATGTCACCCGATGAGGTAACGCTGCCGGTAATATCAATATTGATTGGGTCAACGTCAATTACTAGACCATCAGCTGTTGTTGCGTTTAAGCTGCCCAGCTGAATATTTTGGCTTGCGGTAATTTTAATGGCCCTGGTGTTGCCGATAATACTGTTGGCACCCGCGGTAACATCTGTGAGTGTGACATTAGCCCCTGTTACCTCAACGCCGCCAGAAGCTGCATTTAAGGTGCCTGCTGTTTGGTTGATATCCCCTAAGCTTCTCACTGCGATATTACCATTCGTGGAGGTGATGCCTCCATTTAGTGTGTGTAAGGCATCACTATTGAGCTGTATATCACCTACAGCCGTAATGCTGCCAGAGGTAATGCCCGCGCCTACATCTGCATTAAATTGCGCTAATGCTGTCGTCGCACCCACGTTACCAAAGGTTAATCCGCCCGTGCTGAGTAAGGTTAAACTCTCATTACCATCCACATTTTGCAGTACAATACCTGCTGATCCTGCACCATTAGAGGTTATTGTCGTATTGCCAATGCCAGCCAGTTGTATATTACCGGTGGTTTGTTGAAAACCTAGATCTGCTGTGACATCGCTTGTTAAGTTAGTATTGCCTGCTAATAAAACATTGTTGAGCGTGCTAACCGGGCCATTCAAATTAATGTTATTGGCAGTAATAGAAATCGTATCCGTTGTGAAGATTTGTTGCGTGGTGACATTGTTGGCACTGCTAATGGTAAAAGTGCTAGGCGTTATACTGGCGCCAACATTACCGATAGTGATATCACCCGTACCAGCTTCTAAAGTGAGTGCAACCGGTGTACCTGCTGTATCAATGGTACTTAAAGAAATATTGCCAGCACCGGCTCCCGTGCTCACCGTAAATGGCGCGTTAATCTGTAAAGCTTCGGTGATATTAATATTACCCCCCGCAGAGGTAATAGAGCCACTTTGGACTAAAGTTGGACCAACAGATTGAAAATCGATATTACCGCCCGCATTTAAATTAATGTTGCCGTTGACCGTAATACTTCCAGCCCCTACGGGAGCTTGAATTAAAGTTACATCACTAAACGTTGCATCACCCACATTAATGTCATGCTGTCCATCAGCTCGGCCAATGGTAATACCGCTAAAGCCATCCGCTAGGGTATTCGTATCCACAACAAACTGTCCTGTGCCACCGGCGACAGTGCCAACATCAATTGAGGTTGCAGCTGAAAAAGGCTGTAATAATAAGCTTCCAGTACCGCTAATAGAGTTTAATCCATCTGTAAAAACGAGGTTGTCAGATGTCAGTGTAATATTGCTGGCGTTCAGGTTACCTGTCAAAATTGATTGCGTTGCACCTGTATTGCTTAATTCAATACTGCCAGTCGTATTACTGATGGTTTTAGTGTTGTTATTAATCGTGCCTACTCCCCCTGTGAGCTGTAATAAGAGAGGGGCGGCACTGACACTGGTTAAGCTGGTAACCACATTAATATTGCCAACAGAATTAAAGGTGATCGGCGCACCTGCTGTGTCAAAGCTTGCTGAACCAATGCTAATGTCTGCGACACTGTTGGTCTGTGCTAAAAATGAACCACCATTGGTTGGTATGGTGTTAGAGGGGTTAACGGTGACGCCACCTGTTTGAGCGGTCACATTGAAGTTGACCGCGCCGCCTGAGTTGGTCACAGTTGGGGCAAAGTTAATGGCGGAAAAAGCATCGAAATTAATCGTTTTAGCATTGGCATTTAAGAAACCTGAATTCAAGTCATAAGTGCATGACCGGTTAAATTTTCTTGTTTAATGCCAGTGAGCTCTTCAAAAGCCTCATAAGGTGTTTTGTAGCCTAAGCATTTTCTTGGCCGGCTATTT
>JABHGC010000275.1 GCA_018672285.1 Methylococcales bacterium | reverse complement strand
TTTTTTTCTGTTTTAACTCTGTTGCTGGCGTGCACTCAAGGCACCCATGCAGACACAGCCCACAAGGTAGCCGCTAAAGCAACTGCTGTTTACAGTCATAACAACTCAGAGAGTTGGCTGGATGGCGGTACTGGTAGATTTAATGCAGGCTCTGATAAGAATGGCCGAAATAATGATGTGCTTGGCGATGTTGAGTTGGGATATAAATATACGCACTCAAAACAGTTTAGTGTGTTTACCCATACGCAATTGCGTTATGGAACCGACCAAAACGCGGGTGATGAAGCGGGTTTTGTCGAGTTTTACGCCAAATATGAAACCCCTTTATCTGAACAACAAAAATTAACGGTGATGCTGGGGCAGTTTTTTTTACCAACCTAATTTGAAAACACAGGTATTTTTTGGGACTCACCTTATACAATCAGTTTCTCTAGTATCAATAGTTGGATTGGCGAAGAGTTTAGGCCAATTGGCGTGGATTTAAATTTCCGCCAAACATTTGCATCTGGTGTTCAATGGGAAACTGCTGCAACCGCTTTTGGTGGGAATGACACGATGGGGGCGCTATTAGCTTGGCGTGGTTGGTCTCATGGTCGGCAGCGTTCTGTCTTTGGTGAAACCCTGCCACTACCTCGCTTACAAGGGTTAAATGGTGGCAATTTTGAGGATCAACAAGATGGCGGAACGACCCCTTTTACTCATGATTTAGATCACCGCTTAGGTTTTGCTTTTCATACGAGCCTTACCTTACCGAAAAAAGGCGTTGTTAAAGTGACCGTAGTTGATAATAACGGTGATAGAAGGTTGCATAGTGGCCAATATGCTTGGAAAACAAAATTTGCCCAAGTGGGTGCTCAGTGGAACTTCACTGAGCACTTTCTCATTTTAGGTGAGTACATGGTTGGTAGTAGCCAGATGCGGCAAAATTTTGAGGTAGATATAGAGTTTAAATCGGCCTATTTATTAGCCAGTTATTTAGCCAATGATTGGCGTTACAGTGTGCGCTATGACAATTTCAGTGTGCACGATAGAGACAGCGCACCTGATGATTTCAACAGTGATCATGGTGACAGTTACACTTTTGCACTGTTTTACCAGCCAGAGAAAGCCTGGCGCGTAGGTGCAGAACTTTTACACATTAACAGCCGACGGAATCGATTGCTCGCTGTTGGTAAGTTAGATAATGACGATGAAAATCAAGTGAGTATTTTGGTCAGTTACCTATTTAAATAGAGTAAATCTTGCCGAAAAAAAGAAACACGTCTCAAGGGATTGGATTTCTGATTCAATATCCTATATTTTCTCTCGCATAAAGTTGATTTTGCTTTTTACACCCCAAATCAGAGTGTGTTGATGAAAATATTATTTGTAATGATCCTTGTGAGTTTTTCGGCGATTGCCAATGATGGTGTTTACTCGTTTGCTAAAAGTGACACGTGCAAGGCATGCCACACTCAAATCTTTGATGAGTTTTTTAGCTCAATGCATGCCAATTCAACCCCTCAAAAAGATATGATCCACAATGCGGTATGGTCTAAGCACCCTCAGAACGTCAAGCAAAATCGTTATGGTTGTGGTAAATGCCATACCCCTGCTGCGGACAACTTAGACAAGATGATGGCAAAGGGTCAACAGGCCATACCTATGCAAGACAATGAAACACACCAAGCGGGTATCAGTTGTGCTTATTGTCATCGTATTAAATCCATTCAATTGCATCAAAAATCGAATATAAATGTCATTTCAAGTGCTGAAAAACACTATTTTGGTACTCGTGACTCAGGTGTTACATCCCCTTACCATGAGATCATTAAAACGGATAATGAACATTTTAAAAATGGCAATTTGTGCATTGGTTGTCACTCACACAAGCAAAATAAATCGGGCTTGAATGTGTGTACCACCGAGATTCAAAATACAGAGGGTGGGCCAAATTGCGTCAGCTGCCATATGCCAAAAGTAAAGGGAGGCGTATCTCAAATCAGTACGACTAAGACGCATGTTTTTCATGGGTTTTCAGGGGCGCATAATCATTCGAACCTACTCCAACAGTATGTTGATTTATCCTTATATATACATTCAAATCATTTTTTAGTGATGGTGGAAAATCAGGCCTCACACGCTTTTTTATTGCACCCACTACGCGTTGCTGTATTAAAAGTGCGTATTGTTCGAGGTGAAAAACTCATGCCACAAAAAAATGAACTATTTGTCAGGGTGATTGGCAAGGATGGCAAGCCTGCAATGCCTTGGGTAGCGAATACCACGCTAAAAGACAGCATGTTAAAAGCGAAGGAAAAGCGAGCAGTGAAATATAATGTCAGCTTGCAAAAAGGAGATAAGGTTGAGGTGGTACTGGGTTATTACCTTGTTAATCCAAAAGCATTGAAACCATTGAAACTGCAGAATGAGAAAGTGGCGACAGAATTTCACCTCTTTAAACAGCAGGTATTTGAGTTTTAGCGGCTCGATTTTGTTGAGCAAGGTGAGCGTTAGGGCTCAACCTATCTTGTTGTTATAGCCAGAACCGCGCTTAATCACTCTCCATGGCTTGTTCAAGTGTTGTTTCATCAAACCCATTAATTCGCTTGTAACCCACAAACGTCAGTGGAAAGCCTGACGGTTTGAGCGCTTTGTAATCAGCTTTACCTTTGGCATCATCATCAGTGCTCACTTCTTTGTAAGGGATATCGTTTGTTGTAAAATAAGCACGGGTTTTTTGACAGTCCTCACAGTCATTTGCGCTGTAAATGACCACTTTTTCAGAGCCATCAGCATAAAAGTGGCTGTCGATAATTCGCCGTTCATTTTCAGTTAAAATGTCAATGCCGTAAGCCCTATCCACCATTGCGGCAAGTTCTATTTTGTCAAAGCCCTCCATGCTGCGATCTCCAATAACGGTGTACGGAAGCGTCTTTCCGCCACCCATCGCCCGCACTTTTTTCAAGGGGTTAGTTTCATCGGTTAAATTGATCTCTTCAAATTCAATACTGTATTGTTGCAGTATGTCTCTGATTGAATCGCAAGCGTTTTCAGAAGGAGCGCATGGTTCAATGGTGTAAACTAGGGTTAATGCTTTGCCAGCATCATTGAATGCATCAATCGTCGGGCGCGTAGAAATAAAAATGTATATTCCAATAACCACCACCAGTATGAATAGCTTTTTCATCTGTCATCCTAATTACAAGTTGTAATGGTATGGAGATATATATCATATTTAAAAGTCATAAGGTAACAAGTGTTAATATTTGAGCAGAGTTCTGGCCTAGATTGGTAAATAATCAATAATCTAGCGTCATTTATATCCTATTTAAGGTATGCTCTGTGGTGTTCATTGTTATTCATTATAGGGTTGTCATTACCTGTCTATATTGAGAAAAGTAAGATGGTAGAACTTCTCTTTTACATTTCAATTGGTGTGATGTTTTTTGCATCAGTTAATGCTTTTATTATGGCTCGAATAGGGGGCAACAAGCAGCTCTATTATAATTTTTCATTCATATGTTTTTGCTGTGCAATATTTCAATATGCTAACATTTTGTATGCGACTTCTAGTACACTCGTGCTGTCCGTTTTTGCACTCAAGCTTGGTGTGGCTGCCGCACTGGTGTTTTTCATTCCCTTTTATATGTTCATCGCTTTATATAGCCAACAAAAAAACATCCGGTTATTTTTAATATTAACGCTCATATTTAGCAGTGTTCTGATGGTTGCTAACTTCATCATGCCGTATTCCCTAAGGTTTAACACATTCGATGGTTTTTCATCTTTCACATTTTCTTGGGGTGAGACGATGTATAACATTGAAGGGCAGCAATCCCCCTTTAGAATGATTGTTACTGTTTATGTCTTAGGTTTATTACTGTGGTCATTATATCGAATTAGGTTGTTTTTTCAGCAAGGAAATAAACGTCTTGGTTGGTCCTTTGCGGTTTTTCTGGTTACGCTGATTGTGACGACAAGTTACGGAGCTGCAGTTGATGCAGGGCTTTTCCAGGGTGTGTATGTGGGGGGCTTTTCACTCCTCATCTTAACGGTGTTAATGAGTATTAACTTGGCACTAGACACTAAAGATCAGTCTGAAAAAATAACCGTTCAATCCCATAAGCTGGCACAGGCGCGAGAAAACCAAACGGAAAGTGACAGCGAGATTACGCGTTTAGCGCAGGTTGTGAGGCAATCACCTTTACCGTTACAAATGTTAAACTTAGCAGGTGAGGTTATTGATGTTAACGACGCGAGTGAGGTGTTTTGGTTTAAGGATATAAGTGCCCAGAAAATTAACATGTTACAGTTGCTGGGGCATTTATTTCCGAGTCATAATTTTAGTGCGGATCATCTTCTGTTCAAAGGTTTTCATCGTTATCCACCTGTTCGTTTAGATTCAATCGAAAAAGACAAGCGCTTAGGGCTTACTCATGAAGGCTGGATTCAATTCAGTACCTTCACCTTACTTGATGACAACCAAAAGGTGAGCCATGTCATTGTGACCCATGAAGATGTGACTCAGCAGCAATATAATCAAATGGCTTTTGAAACCATATCAAAAGGCGTGTCATCTGCCGAAGGGCAGGATTTTTTTCATGGCTTGGTGATTAATTTAGCGAGATTATTTGATGCTAAATATGCCTTTGTTGGCACGATTATCAACAAGGGGGACTCCATTCGCACGCTTGCTATCTGTGAGTCAGGTAAAATGATTGATAATTTTACTTACGATTTGGCTGACACCCCTTGTGCGAATGTTGTTGGCCAAAAAACCTGTAGTTACTTAAAGGGGGTGCAAGACCTCTTTACTAAAGATTTATTATTACAAAAAATGTCGATTGAAGGCTACATTGGCAGCCCTATCTATATATTAGATAACAAACCAATAGGCCTTATAGTTGTAATGGATACCAAGCCATTGCAAGTGACAGATCAAAGTGCACATGCGCTTGAAATATTTGCAGCCCGCTCAGGTGCAGAAATTCAACGTAACCGTGCAGAAGAAAGGGTCAGGCGAATGGCGTACTTTGATAACATTACTCAATTGCCAAATCGCGCAGCATTATTTGAATGTATTGAATCATTGCTACAAAATTCTGCATTAACAACACCAGACTACACACTCTACCTCATTGATATGGATAATTTTAAAAACATCAATGATGCGCTAGGGCACGATGTTGGTGACTCCGTTTTATTAGCGGTATCTAAACGATTAAGACGCCAATTTGGTGATTCAGTATTCCTTGCTAGATTTGGTGGCGATGAGTTTGTCCTTATTCATGAGAGCGAACCTGAAGTGGCTACTATCTTGTCAGAAATTAATGATGTGCTTACTGAACCTGTGACTTTGGATGATCACATTATTGATATTGATGCGACACTGGGTGTTGTGTCATTCCCTGCAGCAAATGACTCTTTGTTAGACATTGTTCGTCATGCGGAGTTGGCATTGTATCAAGCGAAAAAAAATGGTCGGGGGACGTCGTTTGTTTACCAAGAATCTCTTGATGTAAAAGTGCAAGAACACATTAATATGACCCATGCACTGAAAGGCGCTATTGCCGCTAACCGCTTACAGCTGTATTACCAACCGCAAGTAAAAGCCGATGGCACGCTCTATGGTGCTGAGGTGTTACTGAGATGGATAGATGATGAGTTAGGGTTTGTATCGCCTGCAAAGTTCATCCCATTGGCTGAAGACACCGGTTTAATACATGGCATTGGTGAGTTTGTACTAACACGTGGCATTCAAAATGTTAAAGATTGGCTGGCAAATGGTGTGAATTTTACTGGGCACCTTTCCATCAATGTTTCTGCATTGCAATTCGCACTGCCAGATTTTGCTGAGCATGTCATTGAGCTGGTTAGGGCACAAGGGGTTGACCCTTGCTACATCATGTTAGAGGTAACAGAAACCGGGTTGCTAGATAATATCAATGACACCATAAAAAAACTGGAAGTGCTTAGAGCGTATGGCATAACCATTGCCCTTGACGACTTTGGAACAGGCTACTCGTCGCTTTCGTACTTAAGAAGTTTGCCCTTGGATCTGTTGAAAATAGACAAAGCTTTTATTGATGAGTTACTACAGTCAGACAAGCCATCATTAACCGAGTCGATTATATCTATTGGTACACACATGGGTTTAGATGTCATTGCCGAAGGGGTTGAGCATTTATCTCAAGCAGATAAATTGACCAACATGGGGTGCGGTATCTTTCAAGGATATTACTACGCTAAACCCATGCCGCATGATGATTTTGTAGCGTGGTTAGGTGATAGATAAGCGTTTACTCTGAAAGCCAATTAATTTCTTTGGCAGTCTCAGGGCCAATAATCACCCGCTTTAAGCCTGTTGGCATCACAGCCTTGTTCTGAGTGATGGGCCTTCTACCACCCATAATTTCTGTTTTATTTTGCGGGTACCTCGGCACTAACTCAGGTTTGGCATAACCGTTAGGGTAAATAGGCAGGCCTGAACCTGGAGTGTACTTATCACTGGCGCCCACTGTGTGTAGCATTTCATGGGCAATCACAAGTTTATTACTGCCCTTGTATTGCTTGCTGGCAAAGGCATTAACAACCCCAATTAATCCTTTTTGTAAGCCGAGTGAATGGGCGATACGTTGAGTCTTTTCTGGGTCATGATAAAGCACAAATATCTGAATATCTGGCGTAGTACCGTCAAAATTATTGTAATCACGAGACCAATAACGTAATTTTAAACTCCAAATTATGTTGCTGATAGCCCCCCCCCTGAGATAGGTGGTGCTGGTGGTAACTCTTGAATTTCTGAGGCAAGCTTTACGGATACAGGTTGATCTGTACGGAGTTGGTAGCGTTTGGCTTCTTTACTCATCATTTGTTCAATTGAGTTAAAGTGATCCTCGGTTAAATTGCGAATGTAGCGTTTACTGGCGGCGCTGCCATCTGCGTTAATGGGGTAAATGATCACCCATAAGGGTTGATCCCAGTCCGTAGACCTTGCTTTGCTGAGTACCGTGTTTAAACCGACAACCGCTAGAATAATGAGCAGAATGGTGACGCGAATTTTTTTGGAAAACATAGTTTAAACTCTCGTGTTATGCGGCCATTTCAAAACGATGTGGGTGCTAAAATAATAGCAGAGCGGCTTAGCTCACCGAAACATCCCTGCAAAATTAGGTGTCTTTATGATAAAAACGTGCCTTTTAGTGGCTTCATTATTCTTAGCAAACCCTGTGTACGGATATCTTGATGACACTGTAAAATACAATCAGCCAGAATGGCTTGAGCTTTGTCAGCGTTTTCGGGATGTTGAGTTTGCAAAAGAACCTGAGATGGATGTTACCTATTCAGCGCCACCGCTTATCAAAGCATTACCTGATTTTTGGTGGTTTGACTGGCAAGGCATAAAGATCCCTGTACCTGCTCTTAAATATGATGAAATTGTCGTTGGTCGACTGATTGACGGCCGTAATGAAGTTATGCTCATTGATAGAAAGAGCAAAACATTCATCATGCTTGGGTTATTTACAGGATTTTACAGCGATAACTTGTTCGCAGGTATGTTAAAAAATGACAATACATTTGTCTCTAAAGCAGACGGGTTAGCGCTGACTAAAACAATTATGGGCGGTGGTTTAAGTACATTAGAGTGCACAATAGCAGGCTACAAGATGAAGCCTAGTATTTTGAAATGTGAAGACACAACTCGATTAGAAGATGCTAAAAATTTCTATTTCTTAACCTTAAAAAGAGTTGGACGCTCTAGCTTAAAGACAGCACATGAAGGTGTTGGTCGTTACCAAGGCGCAATAGAAATTCATGAAGAGTTGATTGAAGGCATAAAGCGCACTGAAGCCGTTGCTAATTTTGCAATAAAAGGAAAGCGCGACCTGCAGTTTCAAGTGGCTTACGTCAATAAAGATGCTTCCGAGGTAGATGCAAAAGTCTGAAAGTAAGCGTCTTTATTGATAAATAACGAAAAAAAAAAGAGAATGCCTGGCCTCATTAGTTATAATGAGTGCGACAAAACAGCACAAACAAACAGCCAAGGCTACTCATTTATGAA
>JABHGC010000118.1 GCA_018672285.1 Methylococcales bacterium | reverse complement strand
TGTTCGCGGCAGTTCACAAATTAAATAGCCGGCCAAGAAAATGCTTAGGCTACAAAACACCTTATGAGGCTTTTGAAGAGCTCACTGGCATTAAACAAGAAAATTTAACCGGTCATGCACTTATGACTTGAATTCAGGAAGTACTATTTTTTCAAAGCGGTAATAGAGATTTATGATCGTGCTTACGTATCTTTATTTAAATTGCTGTCTTTAGTGAAAGAGTGGCGCTATTTTCAGGTGAAAGTGTTGGTGGGCAGTGATACTTGAAAATGATTTTTATAACTTAAAGGTGATTACTGGTGAGCTTGAGGTAATAGAGGTATAAGCTGATTTTGTTGCGATAGAATATGATTTGTCTAATCTGTGCAGTGTAAGGGTCAGTTATTGGCCTTTACACTGCATCACTAATATCGAGCTGGCTGGAATAAATTAGATACCTTCAGGTTTGTTCATGCCAACGATATGGTAGCCGCCATCAACGTGTATTAATTCACCCGTGATGCCGGAGGCCATGTCGGAACAAATAAATGCAGTTGCATTGCCAACTTCTTCAATACTGACGTTGCGCTTAAGGGGCGCTGCTTGCTCACCATAAGACAACATAGACTTGAAGTTTTTAATGCCCGCTGCTGCCAGTGTTTTGATTGGGCCTGCAGAAATTGCATTAACACGAATCCCGTCCCCGCCTAAAGAGCTTGCCATATAACGGACTGTGGCCTCTAGACTCGCTTTAGCGACACCCATAACGTTATAGTTTGGGATGACGCGTTCAGCACCAAGGTAGCTGAGCGTCACTAATGAGCCATTGGTGCCTTGCATCATTTTTCGAGCGGCTTTAGCGAGAGCAACAAAGCTGTATGCTGAGATGTCATGAGCCATTTTAAATCCTTCACGAGAAGAATTGTCAACGAAGTCACCATCAAGTTCACTTTTGTCGGCAAAAGCAACGGAATGAACAATGATATCAATACTGTCCCAGGACTTTGCAAGTGTGTCGAATACGGCGGTAATTTCGTCGTCACTCGTAACATCGCAAGGCATGGTTAAGGTGGAGTCACATTCGGCAGCCATTTTATCGACACGGCCTTGTAAGCGCTCATTTTGATAGGTGAATGCAAGTTCGGCACCTTCCCGGTGCATAGCTTGTGCGATGCCCCAAGCAATTGAACGGTTGCTTGCAAGACCCACGATGAGCGCGCGTTTTCCAGCGAGGAAGCCCATAGACAGTTACTCCTGTTGTATTGGTCAAATAAGTGTTTGAATAGTATGTCACTAAGATAGAAAATAACAGAAAAAATACTGACAAACTTTAGGTAAAACGCCCTTATGAACTCTGATCAAAATAAATGCAAACCCTCCTTGGTATATCAATTGTCTGTTTTGTTCGCTTTATCTCTGTTTGCTCAAGTGTGTTGGGCATCACTTGGTGCAGCATTAGGATATGAACCTAAGTATCCAAAAGACTTTAAGCATTTTGATTATGTTAATCCAGACGCGCCAAAAGGTGGTGTGTTTAAAGTGTCCGCTTTTGGTTCATTTGATAATTTAAACCCTTATGCTTTGAAAGGTACCTCTCCAAAAGGCATGGGGTTGATTTATGAATCGTTGGTGGAAAAATCGTTAGATGAGCCCTTTAGTGTGTATGGCTTATTAGCGGATAAAATGGTTTTGGCTGATGATGGTTTGTCTGTCACATTTCACCTCAACCCTAAAGCCCGATTTTCTAATGGTGACGTGGTAACAAGTGAAGACGTAAAATTCTCATTTGAGATGATTACGGGTGATGGCGCGAACCCTTTTTTTAAATATTATTATACTGATATTAAATCGGTTGAAGCTCTGACAGCTTCTGATATTAAGTTTTCATTTAAGAAGAAAAATTCTGAGCTGCACATGGTGGTTGGTGACATTCCTATCTTTTCAAAAAAATGGGTAAATGGACGTACGTTTAAAGAGCTTATTACGGTTAAACCTGTCAGCAGTGGCCCTTATATTGTTGGTAGCGTGAAGCTTGGTAAAGAAATTCAATACGAGCGAAACCCTAATTATTGGGCTAAAGACTTACCTGTTAGAAAGGGGATGTATAATTTTGACAAGATTATTGTTAAATATTACCGAGATCAAACCGTTATTTTAGAAGCATTAAAAGCGGGGGAATTTGATTTTTTAGCTGAATTTAACTCGAAACGTTGGGCTAGAAGTCATACCGGGCCTAAGTATGATTCTGGAGAATTAGTTAAAACAATTTTTAAGCATGAAAATAATGCAGGTATGCAAGGTTTTGCCTTTAATACCAGGCGTCCTATTTTTAAAGAGCTTGCGGTTAGAAAAGCATTGGCATTGGCATTTGATTTTGAGTGGGCCAATAAAAATCTTTTTTATAATCAATATACACGTTGTGATAGCTATTTTTCGAATACAGAGCTTGCATCAACCGGTTTGCCTACTGGTGATGAATTGGCTTTATTGGAACCGTTTAGGGCGCAGTTACCCGAGAGTGTTTTTACCCAAGCCTGGAAGCCAAGTAATACTCAAAAACCAAGCAGTCTGAGGACAAATTTACGAACGGCAAAAAAACTTTTAACAGAAGCGGGTTGGGCTGTTAAGGAAGGCGTTCTACAAAAAAATGGGGTTAAAATAGAGTTTGAGGTAATGCTTTCAAGCAAAGCGTTTGAAAGAGTGTTAGCACCCTATGTGAAAAATTTAAAAAAATTGGGCATTAAAGTCAGTTATCGAACCGTGGATGGTTCTTTGTACACTCGGCGTATGAAAGACTTTGATTTTGATATGACCGTTGTGTCGATTGGTCAATCATTGTCTCCGGGTAATGAACTTTATGATAGTTTTCATTCAAAGGCTGCAAACACACCTGGGTCAAGAAATTATATCGGTGTGAGCCATCCGGTCATTGATGCTTTGATTGATCAAATTGTACAAGCTAAAGATAGGCAAACATTGATTACAACGTCTCGTGCATTAGATCGCGTTTTACTATCGCAGGAATATTTAGTACCCAACTGGTATGTTGACCAACACCGTGTTGCGATGCGGGGAAATTATACACAGCCAAAAACAACGCCTCTATACTACGCCATAGAATCATGGGCGATGCAAACATGGTGGCAGAAGTAGGGGGCTGACTTGTTTATATATATCCTAAAACGTTTTGGATTGATGTTACCAACATTGCTCGGCATTATGTTGTTGACCTTCATCGTTATCCAGTTTGTGCCGGGTGGCCCTGTTGAGCAGATGATTGCCAAGCTTAATAATCAAGATGGGCAAACAGAAGCATCAGGCCAGGTTTCGAAAGAGTCTGTTTATCGGGGGGCATCCGGTCTTGATAATGATAAAATTGCTGAACTTAATGCTTTGTATGGATTTGATAAACCTGCAGTAGAACGTTTTTGGGATATGTTGGTTCGCTATGTTCAATTCGATTTTGGCGAAAGCTTTTATTACCACAAATCGGTATTGGATTTGGTTGCTGAAAAATTACCTGTCTCTATCAGTTTGGGTGTTTGGACGTTTCTCATTACGTATTTAAGCTGTATTCCTTTAGGTATTCGTAAAGCGGTTAAAGATGGTACGCCATTTGACTTCGTTACCAGCACCATTATTTTGGTGGGCTATGCTATACCTGGTTTTGTTTTAGGTATTATGTTGCTTGTTTTGTTTGGTGGCGGGAGTTTTTGGGATATTTTCCCTTTGGGTGGGTTAACGTCCGATAACTGGGATGAGTTAGGTTTTTTCGCTAAAATCACTGACTATTTATGGCACATGGTGCTGCCAATAACGGCCTCTGTGGTTGGCAGTTTTGCGGTGATGACCATGTTAACCAAAAATAGCTTTATGGAAGAAATGCGAAAACAGTATGTGTTAACAGCAAGAGCAAAAGGGATAGATGAGTCTGCTGTCCTATATAAACATGTATTTCGTAATGCGGTGATTCCTTTAGTAACAGGGTTTCCAAGCGCATTCATTGGTGCTTTTTTTGCCGGTAGCTTGTTGATTGAAACCATTTTCTCTTTAGATGGCTTAGGGCTTTTGTCTTACCAATCGGTCATACAAAGAGATTATCCTGTGGTGATGGCAACGCTGTTTATATTTAGCATTATGGGATTGATTGCTAAATTATTGGCAGACATTAGTTATGTTTGGATTGACCCCCGTATTCACTTTGGTCAGTCCTCATGAGTGCGGATGTTATTCTGTCGCCAAGACAGCGTTCATGGGTTCGTTTTAAGAAAAACCGCCGTGGGTTTGTGAGCTTATGGATTTTTGCGGCGATTTTCTTCGTGAGTTTGTTTGCAGAATTTATCAGTAACGATGTGCCGTTATTGATTAAATATGATAATGAATACTATTTTCCACTCTGGAATAGTTACCCTGAAACCACATTTGGTGGTGATTTCGACAGCGAAACAGATTATGCCGATGAGTATATTCAAGGCAAGCTGAGTGAAAATGGTAACTGGGTTGTATCCGCATTAAACCCTTATAGTTATGATTCTATTAACTATCAATCAACACTGCCTAATCCTGCGCCACCCTCTGAGTTTAATCTATTAGGTACGGACGACCGTGGTCGCGATGTGCTGGCAAGGTTAATCTATGGCTTTCGCTTATCCGTTTTATTTGCATTTGCGCTGACGGTTATTGGGGTGGTGATCGGTGTGCTTGCAGGTATGTTACAAGGGTATTTTGGCGGTAAAATTGATTTGTTATTACAGCGATTTACAGAAATATGGGGGTCATTACCTGAGTTGTATTTGCTGATTATTTTCTCTTCAATTTTCACCCCAAGTGTTTTGTTGCTGATCATATTATTGTCGCTATTTGGCTGGATGGGGTTGGCAGATTATGTTCGAGCCGAGTTCTTGCGGGGTCGAAATTTAAATTATGTGATGGCTGCAAGAGCAATGGGGTTGTCGAACTGGCAAATCATGATGCGGCATTTATTGCCTAACAGCCTGACACCGGTGATTACTTTTTTACCCTTCAGGATCAGTGGCTCAATACTGGCCTTAACCAGCTTGGATTTTTTAGGGTTAGGTGTGCCTCCCTCCACGCCGAGTTTAGGTGAGTTACTCGCGCAAGGAAAAGATAATATTGAATCTTGGTGGTTGTCGTTGTGCACTTTTGGTGTGCTGGTGACCACATTGGTACTGCTCATCTTTATTGGTGAAGCCGTTCGTGAAGCGTTAGATACCCGAAAAAATTAATGAGAAACAAGAATGAAAGATAATAATAACTCAGCTGTACTCACCATTAAGGATTTATCCGTCGCTTTTGGCCAGGGTGAGTCACAAAGCCAAGTGGTTGATTCGGTATCCTTCGAGGTGGGTAAGGCTGAAAAATTGGCGATTGTAGGTGAATCTGGTTCTGGTAAATCAGTGACCGCATTATCTATCTTACAATTGCACGATCCTGGGCAAGTGGAATACCTTTCAGGCAGTATTGAGCTAGAAGGTAAAAATTTATTGGCACTGCCCCTGCGCGAGTTACGGCAGCATCGCGGCCGTGATGTAGGCATGATCTTCCAGGAACCGATGACATCACTCAACCCGGTATACACCATCGGAAATCAGCTGATAGAGCCGCTATTAGTACATGAATCTATTTCGGCGGCAGCGGCTAAAAATAGAATGATAGAGCTGTTAGATTTTACCGGTATTCCAGACCCTAGAAAACGTTTTGATAGTTATCCGCATATGCTCTCTGGCGGTCAGAGACAAAGAGTCATGATTGCAATGGCGTTGGCCTGTCATCCTAAATTGCTGATTGCCGATGAGCCAACCACAGCCTTAGATGTGTCGGTGCAAATACAAATTTTAGAACTGTTAAGCTGCTTGCAAACTGAATTTGATATGTCGATCATGATGATTACCCATGACCTGAATTTGGTGAGGAGTTTTGCTGACCGTGTGTGTGTGATGAGAAAAGGCCAGTTAGTCGAAACCGCCGAAGTTAAGACATTATTTGAACGGCCTGAGCATGAATATACCAAGCAACTTTTGGCCAGCCAGCCACAGCGGTTAATCCCTGCCGATGAAACGATAGATGAAGACAACCCATTATTATCAGCAGAACATTTAAATTGTGCTTTTAGCGTTAAACAAGGTCTGTTGCGTAAAAAAACCGGAGAGGTTAGAGCGGTTGATAATGTGGACGTGTCACTATTTGGCGCGGAAACGTTAGGCATCGTAGGTGAATCCGGCTCTGGCAAAACGACGCTTGGCATGTGTTTATTGCAGTTACAAGAAAGTACTGGCGCGGTTACCTTTGATCACACGCGAATTGATTCCTTAAAAGAAAAAGAGATAAGGCCACTTAGACGTCAATTTCAGGTGGTGTTCCAAGACCCTTATTCTTCACTTTCTCCAAGGATGACAGTGAACCAAATTATTGGTGAAGGTTTGGGGATTCACTTCCCAGAGCTTACTGCGAGCGAAAAGCAGGATAAAATTCACGATATTTTAGAGGAAGTGGGTTTAGATCGAGAGATGTTGTCTCGATATCCGCATGAATTTTCTGGTGGGCAGCGGCAGCGTATTGCCATTGCTCGGGTCGTGATTCTAAAGCCTAAATTGATTTTGCTGGATGAGCCGACCAGTGCCCTTGATGTGTCTGTGCAAAAACAAGTATTGGCTTTGCTTCGAGATTTACAGAAAAAGCATAACCTCAGTTATTTGTTCATTAGCCATGATCTCAAAGTGATTCGTTCAATTTCTCACCGGGTGATGGTGATGCGGGCAGGGCAGGTTGTTGAATCTGGTGAAACCGAACAATTGTTTAACGAACCTAACCATGAATACACACGCAGTTTACTTAATGCATCGTTGTTTGCTGCGTAACACGTTTTTTCAGCGTACAATGCAGGCTTTTCCAGAGATTGAGTTGTTTGCAGCATGAGTTTGAACGAAGAAATTGATAACCGGCGTACTTTCGCCATTATCTCGCACCCAGATGCAGGTAAAACCACCGTAACTGAAAAACTGTTGTTGTTCGGACGAGCCATCCAGGTTGCCGGAACGGTCAAAGGTCGGAAAGCATCTAAGCATGCAACGTCTGACTGGATGGAGCTGGAAAAACAGAGAGGGATTTCAGTGACCTCTTCGGTGATGCAATTTCCGTATAAAGACAAAGTAATCAACCTGCTTGATACCCCCGGTCATGAAGACTTCTCGGAAGATACATACCGCACCATGACGGCTGTTGATTCTGCCTTAATGGTCATCGATGTCGCCAAAGGGGTGGAAGCGCGTACCATTAAACTGATGGAAGTGTGTCGGCTTCGTGATACCCCCATTTTAACGTTTATTAATAAGATGGATAGGGAAGGCCGAGACCCAGTTGATCTGTTAGATGAGGTCGAAGAAGTTTTGAAAATTGGTTGTACGCCAGTCACTTGGCCTATTGGTATGGGTAAACGCTTTAAAGGGGTTTATCACATACTGCATGACACGGTGCATCTGTACCATGCTCAGCATGATGGCAAAATGAATGAAACTGAAATTCTTGAAGGAATCAACAATCCTCTTTTAGATGAGCGGATTGGAGATCAAGCGCAAGAACTGCGTGATGATATAGAGCTTTTAGACGGTGCAATGCATGCCTTTGATATAGATGCTTATTTAAATGGCGAGTTAACGCCGGTCTTTTTTGGTTCGGCGATAAATAATTTTGGTGTTGCTGAATTATTAGATGCTTTTGTTGCCTATGCGCCAGCACCAAGGGATAGGCTGTCAGAAACAAGGTTGGTTGAAGCCAAAGAAGAAAAATTTTCAGGTTTCGTGTTTAAAATCCAAGCGAATATGGATCCATCTCATCGAGATCGAGTGGCTTTTGTGAGGATTTGCTCTGGTACGTTTACCAAGGGCATGAAAATTAACCATGTGCGAATTGGTAAAAAAATACAAATTCCTAATGCGGTGACGTTTAGCGCGGCAAGTCGTACCAATGTGGAAGAGGCATTCTCTGGCGATATCATTGGCTTGCATAACCACGGAACCATGCAAGTTGGAGACACGTTTACTGAGGGTGAGTCACTTAAGTTCACCGGTATTCCTTTTTTCGCCCCTGAACTATTTCGCCGGGTAGTTTTAAAAGACCCGCTACGCATGAAAGCGTTAACGAAAGGTTTGGTGCAGTTAAGTGAAGAAGGGGCGACTCAGGTCTTTAAGCCCATGAAAAATAATGACATTATTTTGGGTGCGGTAGGTGTTTTGCAGTTTGATGTCGCGGCATTTCGTTTGAAAGGCGAGTACAGTGTGGAGTGTGTGTTCGAAAACGTGAATGTCTACACTGCACGATGGGTCGAATGTAGTGATGAAAAAATGCTGGCTGATTTTAAAGTCAAACATTATGAAAATCTAAGCTTAGATGGTGCAGGTGCTCTGGTCTATTTGGCCAGTAGCCGGGTGAACTTAGAGTTAGCGATTGAGCGTTGGCCAGAAATCGACTTCAGAGCCACTCGAGAGCTATAGCGTTGTTGTCGGTTGATTAGGTTAAAATGTTGTTAATATCAGGGGGGATTGTTTGTACCCGCTTGTATGAATATACTTTATATTGGTCTATGCTTAAATATTGATTCAACTGAACCTGATCACCCGTAATGTAATGAGCACATGTATACCAACTACTTTGGCTTAAATGAGCCACCTTTTTCGATCACCCCAGATCCTAAATATTTGTATTTAGGGGATCGTCACCAAGAAGCGTTGGCGCACCTCACTTATGGTGTGTTGGAAGGTAGTGGTTTTGTGGCGCTCACAGGTGAAGTGGGTACGGGTAAAACGACCCTGTGCCGGCGTTTACTTGAAGAAACACCCAAACACATTGATATTGCCCTGGTGTTCAACCCAAAGATGACGGCGCTTGAACTGGTGGCCAGCGTATGTGATGAGCTACGCATCCCTTACCCTAAAGATAACTTGACCATCAAGCAGGTTGTGGACGCCTTAAATGGTCGCTTGATTGAGTCTCATGCGGCAGGTAAGCGTACCGTTCTGATCATAGACGAAGCTCAAAACCTCTCTGTTGAATTGTTAGAGCAAGTTCGGTTGCTGAGTAACTTAGAAACCAGCCAGCATAAACTCCTGAGAATTGTCCTGATTGGCCAGCCGGAGCTGAAGGCACTGTTAGCGAAGCATGAGCTGCGCCAACTCAACCAAAGAATCACGGCACGCTATCATTTGCGTAATTTAACGTTAGCAGAGACGGAAACTTATATTGGTCATCGTTTATCTATTAGTGGTGCGAGACGCCCATTATTTACCAAGTCAGCCATGCAGGTCATTTACAAGCATTCAAAAGGCACGCCTAGGCTGATCAATGTTATTTGTGATAGAGCCTTAATCGGTGCTTATTCCCAAGAACAAAGTGTTGTTAACAAACAAATTGCCGCTCAATCCGTGGCTGAAACCATGAACCCTCCGGCATGGAAAAACTGGATTCCTGATGTGAATATACTCAAAAGTGAAGCGATTTACCCAATCATTGGTGGTTCTGCGTTGGTTTTATTTTGGAGTGTTTGGTTATTGTCAGATAAACCAACGTCAAAAGACCCCGACACCAAAGCACCTGTTGCCGTTGTTGAAGATGTGGATGAAATTATTAAGTCTGCAGAGCCAAAGGAGTTGCCAGAAACCTCGGTGGTGGTTGAGTACAAAGAAAAGCCTAAAGAAGCGCCTAAAGAAGCGCCTGAAGAGAAACCTGAAGAAGTGACATCTAAGCCCGTCACTAAAGTCAAACCGCGAGACATTCAACCCATCAGTAAAGCGGTCACCGATATTGTACCCATACAAAAAATTGAAACACCGGAAGAGGATCTTCCTGCTATTTTTTCAATGGATTTGATCACTAAAAACAAAGTGGTTCAGAATCAAGTTTTTCGGGAATTATTCAAAAAATGGCAGGTTAACTTTGACTTGGCGGATGGTAAAACCTTGTGTGCGAAAGCCAGGACGTCAGGGTTGCAGTGTTTGAAGAAGCATGGTGGCTGGAGTTTGATTCGCCAGTTTAATCGCCCAGTTTTAATTAAGTTAAAAGATGGCAACAAGAAAGGTATGTACGCGCTGGTTGAATCGCTACCTTCCAATCAAGTTGCTTTATATTTAGATCAAACTTACCACGTAGATTTTAAGCTCATAGAGCCATACTGGGACGAAGAGTTTGTTTTACTTTGGAAGCCACCTCAAATTACCCGTATGCCCATTAAAGAAGGGGATTTTGGTGATGATGTATTGTGGTTAAAGCAGCAATTAGGGTTGCAAGACCCTGGCGATAGTTTGGGTAAGCATTATTATGACCGGTCATTGGCTAAAAATATTAGCCAATTTCAGAAAGAGCATCTGCTAAAACAAGATGGTGTCGTTGGTGAACAAACCTTGTTTTACATTGTGATGTTTAGTCAGGCGACAACTGACCCTGTTCTGCAAAGGACAAATTATTAATGTCTTACATACTGGATGCATTGAGGAAATCTGAGCAAGACCGTGCACAATCGCATTCTAGAGAGGTGGGTAGTGGAGGCGGTGTGATTCCCGCTGCAAAAGAAAAAGGGGGGTGGTGGAATAAGCTGCTGATTTTAGTGATTGTTGGCAATATCATCGGGTTTGTTTATGTTGTCTATGACAACGGCATGTTAGCGCAATGGTTAGAAAAGTCTCAGCCTCAAGATCAGGTCGTGATTAAAGCACCACGGCAAGAGGTTATTGTCAATAATAATGCCGCAGTAGAATATGTGTTGGAGCCGACCGCTCCTGTGGTTGCCGTTAAACCGCAGAGTGTCCCTCAAAATAAGCTGCGTGACATTGTGCCAATTACGCCTAAGGTTGTGCCAAGACAAGTGCCGAAGCTTCCGTTAGCTGAGGAGCCTGTCGCATTAGGTAAAGAGTTTGAGGTCGTTGCCTCTGAGCCTGTGGTATCAGATGAGCTAGGGTTCACGCCAACTGAGGAAGTTGTACCGCAGCCAGAGCCAACAGAGTCTTTTGTTTTGACTGCACCGGCTGAACCGGAGTCAACGAAGTTAGACTCGGTTAAAGCCGCTATCGCGACAGTCAAACGAGTACAACCTGAAAGCCCTACCCCCCCCAGTGATGCTGAAGCGAATGGCTTACCTCGATATGATGAATTATCGTTGAAACTCCGTAGAGGTTTGCCCAGTTTAGAAATTACCATTCACATCTACTCGAATACGCCTGCTTCTCGTAAAGTGTATATTAATGGGCAGAAGCAGATTGTTGGTGAGGCCGCTGACAAAGGCTATATCGTCGAGAAAATTTTGTATTCTGGCGTCATTATCGAGTACAAAGGAACACGCTTCTTTTTGCCGAAATAAACATTTAGGCAGCCGTGTCTCGCAATCCGTCTATAGTATTGATAAGTCCTTTAAAAAATAGGTGATTTTATGCCCCAAGTTGACCAGTTTGAGAGTGTCTTCCGAGCTGCCGTGAAAGATGTTTACGTCTACGAGCCGGTAACATTGTCGCAAATTTTGTTGGTAACGGATTTATCGGAAGATGAAGCCCACCCGTACGTGGAAAAGGTACAGCAGTTTGTTGGCCAAAGTAGTGCCCAGTGGCGCATTATTTATGGTAATGAATGTGATACAGCGGAGTCTTTACTCAATTTTGTTGAGTCCCATCAGTACGATTTAATCTGTACATATCGTAATTTGCATACGGCCGCATGGCAGTTTCCACATAGTCTTGGTGATAAATTAGATGTACTGCTGCAAAAGAGCAGTGTCCCTGTTTTGGTATTGCCGCACCCGAAAGCAGACTATGCAGCAGATCACGCAATGGAGTCGCGTAAAACCGTAATGGCAGTGACCGATCATCTATCGAATGATCATTGCCTAGTGAATTATTCAGCACACTTTACAGCGCAATCGGGCAAGCTATTTTTAGCCCACATTGAAGATCAGCTGGTTTTTGATCGCTATATTGATGCCATCTCAAAAATATCAACCATTGATACTGACGATGCCACAACGCGTTTACATGATCGGCTGCTGAAAATGCCTGCTGATTATGTGGCTTCTTGCCGCCAAGTACTCAGCTCTGAGCGCTCCGATATCCAAGTGTGCGACATTGTACAGTTTGGTCACCACTTAGAAGAGTATCGAAAACACATAGAGCATGAGCGAATCGACTTGTTGGTGATGCATGCCAAAGATGATGACCAGTTAGCGATGCATGGTTTGGCTTATCCATTGGCGGTTGAGTTACGCCAAATTCCATTATTAATGCTCTAAGGAGGCGTAAATATGTCTGAAGTTGTCGCAACAGCAGTAGAACATGCTGCCCCTCATGACGTTTCTATGGGGGTTACCATCTTTTTTACCCTGATCCTAGTGGCCATGATTGGCTCCTTGGCTCTTGAGGAAAAAATTCATGCTAAAAAATCGTTGATTGTTGGCTTATTTGCAGTGATCAGCTTGGTTTTTGGTTCGTATTTCGGTTTGCTACCCTTTGGTGATGTTACCTTGCCAAATGGTCATCAGGTTGGTTTACCGGTGTATATTCCTGCCATTGATTGGGGGGTAATAGCCATTATCTTGGGGTCGAGTATCTTTGTGGATGTGACCTCAAAATCAGGGCTATTTACATGGGTTGCCATTAAGTTGACGAAGTCATCTGGTGGTGATCCGGTTAAGCTACTCTGGTATTACTGCTTAATGACAGTGGTCTTTTCCGCTGTTTTAAACAACGTAACCGCAATGATTATTGTAGGTTCACTGACGGGCGTTTCCTTGAAAAAACTCGGTCAGATGGAAAAGTTACTCGGCTTTCTCTTAATAGAAGGTTTGTTGACCAATATTGGCGGCTTGCTAACGCTCATCAGTTCCGTACCTAATATCATTGTGGGTAATGCTGCGGGAATCAGCTTTGTTGACTTCTTTATTAAATCAAGCCCTTATGTGGTTGTTGCAACCGTCATTACCATTATTGTGGGTGCCAAAATATTTGGTATCAAAAAATTGGCCTCGGATGAAGAGCGTAAAGAAGCGGCATTTTTGGTATCAGGGTTTGATGAAAATGATGGCATTGAAAGCCCAGGCTTCTTTAAATTTGCCAGTGTGATGTTATTGATTTTCATTCTCACGATTGCAACGACTTCGATCCTTCCTTATATCAAAGAATTAGGAATGGGATTTGTGGCCATTGCTTTTGCTTTGATTATGCTCGCTCGGTTTAAATCCGAGGTAGATCAGTTTTATAAAGCAATTGACTGGGATTTGTTGGCTTTCTTTATGGCGCTGTTTATTGTGATAGGGGTGATGGAGCATGCTCACGTATTGACCCTGATTGGTGTCGGCATTGAGTGGATTATTGGCGATGCAGGCGCATTTGGGACTGGGTCATTGCTGGTTTCAGCCGCATTATTTAGTTCGGTAACGGATAACATTCCATTGGCTGCTATGCTGGCAAAAATACTCTCAACCTTAGGCACGTCTGCTGATTCTTCATTGTGGTGGTCGGTGGTATTTGGGGCAAACTTGGGCGGCAATATTACACCGATTGGTAGTGCTTCAACCTTGGTGGCTGTCACGATTATTCATAAGTATCAATTGAAGATGTCGTTTGTGGGCTTTGTGAAGGCGGCTGTACCGTTTGCGATCATACACATCGCGCTAGCAACTGCGTATGTGCTGTTGGTATTGAGCTAACTTAAGTGTTTGAGCCGTGTTGAAAATGAACACGGCTCAGCATTTTTTACTTAAGAGAGTATTAAAATCATTAGCCAGCTCGCGGCTAAAAGGCTTAGAAAAATCACGCCGCCTAACCCACAAAAGACACATGTATTGCTGAAATTTTTCAGTGCTCTATTCATGACCTACCCCTACTTTGGTGATGTACTTGTTTTTTTATTTTTTCGTGCTTGCAAGTTCACTTTAGCCCTAGAAAAATTCTATTGCAAATAATAAGGTATTAGGACTTTATTATTTAAAAAACAGTGATGTAGGTGTTTTCTTACGGTTGTAGTCCGGATTTTATTTTTGAATTTTGGTGTATGGTTTTTAAAGCGGAAATATTCAGCGGACGTTATTGTTCTACAATGTGGGGAGCTTCGTTTTAACAGGCTGAAATCATTTTGTTTTATTGAATTTTTTGTTGTTGTTGCTGTAGCTCAGTAAAATAACCATAAATCCAGTATGGAAGAGTATAATTATTTTCTAAAATATCGCTGTGTGATTGACGTACGTCAAGGCTGACATTTTAAAACTCGCTATTCTTAGTAACAGTCGTCTTGGTTAGGACTATATTTTGTGAACCGAATGCAATTAATACGTGGTGCTGAGAATCGTATTCGGCCACCTTGGTCTCTTGATGAAGATAATTTTATTGAATTGTGTAGCCGGTGTGGTGATTGTATTACGCAATGCTCAGAGCACATTATTAAGCTTGGGGCAGGGGGATATCCTCAAGTGGATTTTTCTCAAGGTGAGTGCGTTTTTTGCCGGGATTGTGTCAAAGCTTGTGACACTGGCGCGATTCAACAGTCAGCGATTAAGCCTTGGTTATGGCGGGCTGAAGTTGAGACAAGTTGTTTACTGGCAAAGCAAGTGACTTGCCAAGTGTGTGAAGAGCAGTGTGAATTGCAGGCGATTAGCAGTAAGCCTCAGGTGGGTGGACGTTCATTGCCGGTTGTAAACCAAGATCTATGCAATGGCTGTGGAGCCTGCATTAAACCGTGCCCAGTGGGTGCCATTGTGATGAGAGAGCAAACAATATGATGTCGATATCCGGTGTACTTGTACACAGCAAGCCAGAAAATGCGGTCGCTATTGGCGCACAATTAGATCAGTTATCAGGCGTTGAAGTACACGCGGTTGAGAAGGGTAAATTAGTGGTTGTCGTCGAAAAAGAAAATGACCGGGCAATTGCGGATGCCGTTACCGAAATGCAGCACATAGATGGGGTGCTGAATGTGGCGATGGTTTATCACCAGAATGAAGCATAGCGCAACCGAACAAATTAAGTGTTTGAAAAATAATTAATAAGGAATGAAATAATGAAACTGACTCGGCGTGATTTTATTAAGTCAAATGCGGCAGCTGCGACTGCCGCAGCAGCAGGCATTTCACTGCCTGCTACGGCAATTGCAGCGACGGATACAGAGCAAAAGATTCGCTGGGATAAGGCGCCGTGCCGGTTTTGTGGGACAGGCTGCAGTGTCTTAGTTGGCACAGAAAATGGCCGGGTTGTGGCGACTCAAGGTGATCCAGATGCACCGGTTAACCGAGGCTTGAACTGTATTAAAGGCTACTTTTTATCCAAAATCATGTATGGCAAAGATCGCCTGACAAAACCTTTACTGCGGATGACTGATGGTAAATATGACAAAGAAGGTGAGTTTGCCGAGGTTTCTTGGGATAAAGCGTTTGATGTCATGGAAGAAAAGTTCAAAACAGCGCTGAAGAAAAAGGGGCCGACGTCTGTTGGTATGTTTGGCTCTGGCCAGTGGACAGTATGGGAAGGGTATGCTGCGGCTAAATTAATGAAAGCAGGCTTTAGAACCAATAACCTTGATCCTAATGCACGGCATTGTATGGCTTCAGCGGTTGCAGGCTTCATGAGAACCTTTGGTATTGATGAGCCGATGGGTTGTTATGATGACCTAGAGCATGCTGATGCATTTGTATTATGGGGCTCTAACATGGCAGAAATGCACCCCATTTTATGGTCACGTTTAACCGATCGTAGACTTTCTAGTGACCATGTAAAAGTTGCTGTGCTGTCTACTTACAAGCACCGTTCCTTTGACTTAGCGGATATCCCTGTCATTTTTAATCCGCAGTCTGATTTAGCCATGCTTAATTTTATTGCGAATTACATTATTCAAAACAACAAAGTGGATAAGAAATTTGTGAAGAAGCATGCGGTCTTCAGAAAGGGTAATGATGATATTGGTTATGGTTTGCGTCCTGAAGATGACAGAGAGAAAAACGCTAAAAACTCTAAGAAAGTGGGCGGTTCTGAGGGGATTGATTTTAAAGAATTTAAAAAATTCGTGTCGGAGTACACCGTTGAAAAAGCCAGTGAAATTTCAGGGGTGCCAGAGGAGCAGTTGATTCAACTGGCTGAGATTTATGCGGATCCGAAGATCAAAGTAACTTCGTACTGGACGATGGGATTCAACCAGCATACTCGTGGTACTTGGGCCAACAACCTGATGTATAACGTTCACCTACTAACCGGTAAAATTTCAGAGCCTGGTAATGGTCCATTTTCATTAACAGGTCAACCATCCGCGTGTGGTACTGCTAGGGAAGTGGGTACCTTTGCTCATCGGCTACCTGCTGATTTGGTGGTAAAGAAAAAAGAGCATCGTGATATCGCTGAAAAAATTTGGAAGTTACCAGAAGGGACTATTCCTGCAAAACCTGGATACCATGCGGTACTGCAAAATAGAAAGCTGAAAGATGGCGACTTAAATGTCTATTGGGTGATGTGTAATAACAATATGCAGGCCGCTGCCAACATTAATGAAGAGGCGTTGCCGGGTTACCGAAACCCTGAAAACTTTATTATTGTATCAGACCCGTACCCGACGGTGACGACAATGGCTGCTGACTTGATTTTGCCGACAGCGATGTGGGTAGAAAAAGAAGGGGCTTATGGTAATGCAGAGCGCCGAACCCAGTTTTGGCGGCAACAAGTACAGGCACCAGGAGAGGCTAAATCGGATCTATGGCAAATTGTAGAGTTCTCTAAACGCTTTAAAGTGGAAGATGTTTGGCCCGAAGATTTGATTGCGAAAGCGCCAAAGCTTAAAGGTAAAACTTTATTTGATGTTCTATACCGTAACGGGAATGTGGACGCATACCCTATTGAAGAGAAACAAAGTGGTTTTGATAACTATGAATCAGATGAATTTGGTTTTTATATTCAAAAAGGTTTATTCGAAGAGTATGCCGCTTTCGGTAGGGGCCATGGTCATGATTTGGCTCCATTCGAGCAGTACCATAAAGCGCGTGGTTTGCGTTGGCCTGTGGTTGATGGTAAAGAGACCTTATGGCGTTTCCGTGAAGGCTATGACCCTTATGTGAAAGAAGGGGAAGAAGTCTCATTTTATGGTAATAAAAAGAAAAACGGCGGCAAGGCCAACATATTTGCATTGCCTTATGAGCCACCTGCAGAAGTGCCCGATGAAGAGTTTGATTTGTGGCTTGTAACAGGGCGCGTATTAGAACACTGGCATTCAGGTAGTATGACTCGCCGTGTCCCCGAACTTTATAGAGCGGTACCTGATGCGCTTATTTATATGCACCCAAATGATGCAAAAAAACGAGGATTACGTCGTGGTTTAGCCGTTAAAGTGGCTTCTCGCCGAGGTGAAATTGAAGTGCGGATTGAAACCCGCGGCCGCAACAAGCCACCTGAAGGGGTTGTGTTTATCCCTTGGTTTGATGCGAATCGCTTAGTGAATAAATTAACGCTAGATGCCACTTGTCCTATATCGAAAGAAACGGACTATAAAAAATGTGCCATCAAAGTGTCTAAAATGACATAGCGGTGAGTGATTAAACCATGGCGCAGGCACCTCAAA
This sequence comes from Methylococcales bacterium, assembly GCA_018672285.1. GTDB lineage: Bacteria > Pseudomonadota > Gammaproteobacteria > JABHGC01 > JABHGC01 > JABHGC01. Next base: position 13,612 of record JABHGC010000118.1, on the reverse strand, counting down.
AACCCAACTTAGCGCGCAGACGCTTTATTGCCGATAGCGGTAAAGCAGTTTCAATCGTCGCTTTGTTAGGTTTTGGTTTGCAGCCGGTCATTAATCAAGCACAAGCTAAGTCCGTGAATTATATCAGGCCGCCTGGTGCGTTACCTGAGGCAGATTTCTCAGCAGCTTGTGTTCGTTGTGGTTTGTGTGTGCAAGATTGCCCTTATGATACTTTGTCGCTGGCAGAGTATGGTCAGGTTGCAGCAGCGGGGACACCGGTTTTTGAAGCGAGAAAGGTGCCGTGTGAAATGTGTGAGGATATCCCTTGTGTTAAGGCATGTCCGACCAATGCGTTAGATAAAACGTTAACGAATATTGACGATGCTGAAATGGGCACCGCGGTATTAATTGACCAAGAACATTGTTTGAATTTTTTAGGGCTGCGCTGTGATGTGTGTTATCGCGTGTGTCCGGTGATTGATAAAGCCATTACTTTGCAGATGCAGCGTATTGGTCGAAGTAAACATGCGGTGTTTTTACCTGTTGTACATGCAGATCACTGTACGGGTTGTGGAAAATGTGAGCAATCTTGTGTGTTAGATGAGTCTGCTATTGTTGTGCTACCAAGGGATGTTGCCAGGGTTTCTTCTGCAGAGCATTACCGGGTAGGTTGGGATGAGAAACAAAAACGTGGCAAATCGTTTTTGCCTGAAGTTTTAGACCTACCTGATCGGAGGCCTAAATGAAGCGGCTCCGAATCTTAGTTTTAAGGCGCTTAGTTCAGTTCGGTATTATTGGGTTATTTTTATCGGGTAGTTGGTGGGGTGTTGAATGGCTAAAAGGAAACTTGTCGGCGAGTGAAGTGTTGGAAACGGTCACCTTGGTTGATCCCTTTTTAGCGCTGCAATCACTGGTTTCAGGTCAAGTGCTTGGCATGGTGAGCCTGCTGGGTGTTTTGATCGTCGTGCTGTTTTACCTTGTGGTGGGTGGCCGAAGTTATTGCAGCTGGGTTTGCCCGCTGAATATAGTGACTGATTTTGCGGCTTGGTTTAGAAGTTATTTTAAGATTAAAAATAATATTTCGGTATCAAAAAATACGAGATATTGGTTGTTGTTTGGTGTCTTGGCTTTGAGTGCCACGTCAGGATCTATGGTTTGGGAGCTGGTTAATCCTGTGTCAGGGTTTCAGCGAGGAATACTCAGTGGCTTATCTAGTGCGTGGGCTATTGGGGTGGGCATTTTTTTACTGGATGTTTTTATTGGTAAAAATCTGTGGTGTGGTCACTTATGCCCAACCGGTGCATTTTATGCGCAGATTAACACAGTAGGGCTGCTGCGAGTTAAAGCCCCTAAGCAGGCAGAGTGTGATGATTGTGGTGATTGTTATCGGGTGTGTCCTGAGCCGCAGATTTTACCGCCTGTTTTAAAAGGTGACCACCCTTTGAAGGTGGTGGGTGATTCGGTTTGTACCAATTGTGGTCGCTGCATTGAAGTGTGTGATCGCGCGGTTTTTCAATATGGTGTGCGGCCATTTGGGAAAAGTTGATTTTTTACGGTAATTGTTTGAGGCATCCAAAGGGTGTGAATGATTACTTTGTTTTAAGCATTTTTAAGAGGATTAGGCGAATGAAGCATATTGTAATGATGCTGGTTGTTATAGGGTGTCTCGGTATGAGTGCTGTGTCTCAAGCAGAAGAGGTAAAATCTTTGCGTGGGCATACAGATATTGATGCAGATAGTACACCGTCAACTAATAAAAAATGGATGCATGATACTAAGCCTCTGGCGCGCCAATATGTTCAGCAGCCGCCTTTGATTCCTCATAAAATCAAAAACTATAAGATAAACTTACGTAATAACAAATGTTTAACTTGCCATAGTTGGAAGAATGCTCGAATTTCTGGTGCCACTAAAATTAGCTTGACCCATTTTACAAACCGAGATGGGGTGGAGCTGTCAAATGTGTCACCAAGACGCTATTTCTGTAACCAATGTCATGTGCCTCAAGTCGACGCAAAACCATTAGTTGAGAATGTTTTTGAGCCAACTGAATCGTTGCAATAAGGAGTTGATGACATGATTAAGCGTATGTGGCGAAAGTTGAAAACGCCAAGTAAAGTGGCTCTAGGTTCATTACTGATTGTAGGGTTCTTTGCGGGGGTCATTTTTTGGGGTGGTTTTAACACCGCGATGGAAGCGACCAATAATGAGCAGTTTTGCATTTCATGTCATGAAATGAGGGACAATGTGTTTCAAGAGTACAAGCAAACGGTGCATTACTCTAACCGAACCGGTGTGCGAGCAACGTGCCCTGATTGCCATGTCCCTAAAGAGTGGGTGCATAAAATAGTCAGGAAGATTAAAGCATCTAACGAGATTTATCATAAGTTACTGGGGACCATTGATACGCCTGAAAAATTTGAGGCGAAGCGAATGAAGTTAGCGCAAAACGTATGGCGGGAGATGAAGTCAACTGATTCAAGAGAGTGCCGTAACTGCCATAACTTCGAATATATGGATTATGGCGAGCAAGAAAGCCGCGCAGTTGCAGCCCATGAGGCAGGCTTGACCGGTGGCCAAACGTGTATTGACTGCCACAAAGGGATTGCCCATTCACTTCCTAAGGGTTACGGGGAGGGGCAAATCGATCACGGGAAATAAATGATCGCGTTAGCTTATCTGGCAATACTGTCACTGTGTCGGCTGATCTAGCGCATTCGTCGAAACAGATTAGAAACTACTCATTAACTAATGTAACATGCCTTTTCTATCTTTAATCTATTGTATTGGTTATAGAATGTGATATTTACAGCTATAGTATAAAGATAGCCATTAATAAGAAGACAAAGGTTAGTTGAGCATGGGGTTCTTTGGGATTGTTGCCGCGAGTATCGGGGCTGTCGCTTTTGCGACATTCATCGTTAAAGTTATTGCCAGTTGGTTTAGTGATAATATTGATGGTGTGAGTTACATAAAGTCAGGCATGACTGAAGTCGCTTTTGTTGTGGCAGGAACCGTCTTATTAATGTTGTTAGCGCTGACCTTCAGTGTTGTTGGGATGACCATCGATTTTAATGAAGGGATGAGTGTTGTTCAGTGGCTTATTGCTAGTGTCACAAGTGTGGCGTTATTGTTTGCGCTAGGCGGTGTTATTTTCTCGCTTATTTTACCGTTAAATTTCGTATTAGGGGCATTCATTTGCCTGTTCAGTCACTTGTTCATTGCAAGTTTGGCTTTTGTTCTGATGATGGTATTTACGGATGTTCGCTTGTACTTCCCGATTAAACGAGACCTTATTCCTGTTGTTGAATATACTGACGATACTCAATCCTTTGAGGGTAATGAGGGCTTGTCTACTGATTTAGTGTCAGCAAAACCGGTTGTGGTTGAGCAGGTGGTTGAAAAAACAAAGCATCTGGTTAGACGTAAGGGTTTTAAAGAAGTGCCGATTGCCAATATTGCCCAATTCCTCGATCGCTCTATTCGCTACCAACTTCCTAATGGCGTTGTGAATAAAGGGCGCTTATTGGCGGTCAAGAAGGACTATATTGAGGTTAGGCAGCCGAAAGAAACGGGTTCTATTACTTATACGGTGCTTAAGAAACAGATTAGCCGAATTGAAGCGTATCAGTCTTGGGAAGAGACCATTTACAAATAAACCGGTCACGGCTCTGCTCTGATTGGTTTCATCGTATTCTGATGCTAAAAAAGGCGTATTAACAGAAGTTAATACGCCTTTTTTGTTTTCTTGGTGTGCAACGTAAAGCGACACAGGTTCAGGACATGAGAACGCCAGGTGCTTTAGGCAACTGCGCTCTGTTGGTCCGATTGTTCTCCACCAAAGAAATTCATCACTTGTGGTAATAGGTGAGAGAATTCTAGGCACATAATGGTAAAATCGGCATCGAATTTCTCTTCTGCTGTTTCTGCATGACAATCATTGATTTGGTCTTGCAGCATTTCACTGTTTCGAATGCGTTTAATGGTTAGGTCATCATTTAAGGTAAATGATAATCGGTCATCCCAACTCACAGAAAGCTTAGTCACTAATTTACCGGCTTCTAAGTGGCTTTGAATTTCATCTGAAGCCATATCTTGGCCTTTACAGCGTGCAATGGCGCCATTCTCATCAGGGCTTTTGAGCTCACATTCATCTTCGATGTTAAGGCCAGTTGGTAAATTGCCTTCTTTTAACCAGTGTGTCATGCAAGCGGTTGGCATATCATTTGTTGTTGGTAATTCAATGGCTAAGCTGCCGAGTGTTTTACGTAACAAGGTGGTTAGGTCGTCGGCTTTTTTCTGGCTTGCAGAGTCAACAATCATCCAGCCGTTCTGGCGGTCAATGTACGCATAAGTATAAGCTGAGCGTGTAAAGGCGCGAGGTAAAAGATCGTGTAAAATTTCGTCTTTAATGTCCTCTCGTTCTTTTCGGCCGACTTTACGCATTTGCTGCTCTTCAATGTCACTGACTTTGCTGCCAACAAACTCTTTAACAACCGCTGCAGGTAGGACTTTTTCTTCTTTACGCATGCAAACCATGGTGCAGTGGCTGGTGGTGAAAGTCAGTTGATCGTGTTTAGCGCCTAATGGTGCTGACCAACCTTGAGAAAAATGATCAAGCGGGCCGCAGAGTTGAAAGGCTTTGTCTGATAACTGTTCTGCAAGGGCTTCGTCAGAAAGGGTGAAAGGCGTTACGAAACGGTAAAAAATGAGATTTTTAAACCACATAAATTCTTATTCCATTGTTGTTATTATCAATTCCAAGGGGTGCTTAAATTCAGAATAAGGGTGTTCTGAACTTAAGGAATCTCATTATGGCGGAACAGAAGTTTGACTGCAATGGGTGTTGGAATATTGGTTTTTATTGAATTACTGATCAGAAAAGAAAGCAGTCATCATCGTCATCTTCTTCTGTTGGTGTGCTGTCGGGGAGTTCAGGGATTTCTGCTTTAAGGCAATCGACTTCTTCGGCTGAAACGGTATGTGCCGCTAATTTTTCACCAAACTCTAGCGTGCTGATGGTGCCGTTGGTTTCAATTAACTCTGTGCGGACTTCAATCCAAGTTTGTAACATTTTTGTTAAACCTTGGGCATGCTGGGTGATGGCATCTTGAAATTGTAATGTGCTGAGCAGTGGGTTGAGGATGCTTTGGACATTGGTATTAGCATGAGCAATGTCGTTGAGTGCTTTGGCCAGCTTAACCCTGGAGTCATGAGCATGTTCACTCTGAGGGGTGTCAATGCTTTCGATGAATGTTTCCGATGAGGAAAATGTACTCATCATTTCAAACACCGCTTGGGTTGCATCAAAAGCTTCTTTGTTGCACCAGTCTAGGGATGCTTCGGTAAAATTCGCCATACCGGTTAAGAGTTCGTTGGAGTCCAAAGTAGTGCCTCTATAAAATTGAGTTGAGAAGGTTATCTATGTCGTCTTCATTGCTGATATCTTTAGGGTTACCTTTGAGTACATAGGTATTGAAGGCTTGACGTTCAGCAAGTGTGCTTAGAGATTGCCCAATATCATTTGCAATGGTTTGACTGTCATCTTTATCGATGCGTTGAATGGTTTCTTGCCAAGCATATTCAATATTGGTGATGTGGCGATGCATGAGTTCTGAAAATTGAATGGCATGCAATATAGGCGCGGCTTTTGCTTTAATGGCTTCGTCTGCATTGATGGCACGTTCTAATTGTTGTTGTAAATCCGCTAAAGAATGGCTCTGGCTATCGTCGAGCGCATCAACAATTGCGTCACTAACCTGGCCTTGTTGGTGGGCGTCAATTATATCGTCAACTTGTTGGTTATATTCGTTTTGTGCTTTATCAATACTGTCATCTTGATAGAGGTTGTGGAATGCTTCTAGCGCGGATTGGATATCTTTTCCCACGACTTCTGATGATAGCTCAAGGATTTTTTCAGCAGCATCATCAGATTTGATGATGATGTTCTGTAGTAAGCCACTGAAAATCCTAAAAAATAGTTCGTCTAACCCTTTGCTGTCAAGTGCTTGAGACATGTCGATGAGCGGCCTTCTATTAACAATGTGAATGGGTATAGTATAGTTGCTAAGTCAGAATCTGCGATGTTGTTATAAGCCTATTTTTGCAGGTATTTTTGTGTGGTTTGGGGGTTCGCAAGAACCTAAGTTGAATGTATTGGTAGTGACTTAGATGGTGGGATCATGTCTCAATTACAAGTAAATGCAGGCCAATATAGTGTGGCTGGCGTTAAGGAAGATAATCAAGACAGCTTGGGGATACGTATACCCAGTGAGCCTGCGTTAACCTCTAAAGGGATCGCCGTAGCGATTGCAGATGGTATGAGCGCTTGCCACTCAGGGCGTGAGGCCAGTGAGGCCAGTGTCTGTGGTTTTTTAAATGACTATTATAGTACGCCTGATTCTTGGACGGTGAAAACCTCTGCACAAAAAATTCTGACAGCACTCAATCAGTGGTTATTTAGTAAAGGGCATGCCATTGGGGATGGTCAATATGGGTTGGTTACCACGCTGAGCATTGTCGTGCTTAAGTCCAATACGGCACATTTATTTCATGTTGGCGATTCTCGAATTTATCGGTTGAGGGAGGGGATATTTGAGTGCTTAACTCGCGATCATCGGATTTGGGTCTCTGCGGATAAAAATTATTTAAATCGAGCCCTGGGTGTCGATTTACACTTGGACATTGACTATAAAACAGAAGTGGTTGAGGTGGGTGATTGTTTTCTACTGACAACAGATGGTATTCACGACTATTTAAACGATGCCACAATTGAAGCCTTTATAAAACAACCCTTTAGTGATTTAGATGAAGCCGCTAAGTTGTTGGTTGACAAGGCGTTGGCTGCAAAATCTTTAGATAATGTCTCCTGTCAGATTGTTCAAATTGAAGCGCTACCTCATCAAGATGTTGCTGAGGCATTTCAGCATTTGGTTGAATTGCCTATTCCACCGGTGTTGGAGCCAGGTCATATTCTAGATGGGTATAAGGTGCTACGAGAGCTGCATGCATCATCACGGAGCCAGTTATATTTGGCGTTAGACACAGAGACGAACGAACAGGTCGCGCTAAAAACACCGTCAGTTAATTTCGACGATGATGAAGCCTATTTAGATGCTTTTTTGCATGAAGACTGGGTTGGTAAACGACTCAATAATCCTCACATTATGAAAATTCACCCACAGACTCGAAAGAAGCAATTTTTATATATTGTTTCGGAGTTTTTAGAGGGGCAAAGTTTGAGGCAATGGATGAGAGATAATCCAGTGCCAGACTTAAGTGACATTCGAAATATCTTAGAGCAAATTGATCGGGGGTTAAGGGCATTTCACCGCTTGGAAATGTTACATCAAGATTTAAAGCCTGAGAATATTATGATTGACAAATATGGGGTGGTGAAAATCATTGATTTTGGGTCAGTTAAAATTGCAGGCATTGAAGAGCAGCACACCCCATTGGAGCGACACCACTTAATGGGGACGTATGATTATTGTGCACCTGAGTACTTAACAGGTAAGCCTGGTTCGTTTCAATCGGACTTGTATTCAGTGGGGGTTATTATTTATGAAATGCTTGCAGGTGAATTACCTTATAGTAGTTCTGGCTTATTGAAGCAGTCAAACCGAGAGTATATTTCAGTACTTAAGCACAATGAAGCGTTGCCGGTTTGGGTTGATGGCGCTTTACGCAAAGCCTTGCAAATTGATTCTGAGCTGCGTTATCAGGAAATGTCAGAGTTTGTCTACGACATGCAGCACCCAAACGAAGCCTTAGTGGCGAGTGGATATGTCCCCTTAATCGTACGTAATCCAGTGGGGTTTTGGCGCTGGACGTCGGCGTTGTTATTGATCTCAAATGTGTTCTTGTTAGTTCAATGGTTAAAATAAAGCTGGGCGCACAAAAAAATAAGTGATTGCTGACAAGGGATCTTCGCCGTAAGGGGGTGAGCTAAGCTATACTGAGGGCAGAGGAGGTACTGCGGTGTTATGTAGCTCTAATATTGTTATATAGTAACGCGGCGAGTTTTAGGGGGTATTATTTTATTATCAGGAAAAGAAAGCCGATGGGGTGCTCGCAAATCGTTGCAGCTAGATACCATGATTCACTATCCTGCCCTAGGCTTGGTTAAAGGGGTCGTTGAAAATATCAGTTTGGATGGTGTATTTGTTAAAACTGAGTCCGTTAATTTATCGGTAGATTCCGAATTACAGTTGTCCGTTAAGTTGGAATATAATGGTGAGCTTGTGACGCATAAGCTGCATGGCACCATTGTTCATGATTATGCACAAGGTTTTGGCATTGCTTTTAATAAGCTAAAAATGGAAGCGGAGTCTCGCTTGTCGTTACGTGTCTTATTACATGGTTAAAAAATCCATAATTTTTCAGTTGTGTGATAGCATTCGTTAGATGGATATAGAAAAGACCTCCCGATTCTCTAAACTCATTCGATATACCCCGTTGCCCTTACAGTCCATGTTTGTAGGTTTGGTATGCGGTTTAATTGTCTGGGTTGTTCTCGATTTTGTGCAAAGTCGCGCGTTGAAAGAAATTTTAGGGCCGCAATTCGCCGCTCAGTTAGAGCAGCGAGCAGGTGAGAATTTATTACGATTAGATGGATACTTGCAGCGCTATAAATTAGTGGTTCAATTATTAGCGCTTAATGAAAATCTAATTCGATATTTGGGTAAGTCTAACTGGAACATTGAAGGGCCAATTCTTGCTAAAGTGTACGAAAAAGAAAGCCCTCCTTGGTTATTAGATAAGGCGCATTGGCCTGCCCTGTTGAAGCGGGGTTTCTTGGTTCTGGTTGATGAGAAAGGGTATACACAAGAAGTCTTTCCTATAGATGGTAAGCCTTTTCCTCAGTCCTTAAATGCGTTGAATTTGTCTTTGCAATTAAAAGCCAGAGATCGTCCTTTTATTATTGAAATTGATAAGCAGCCATATTTCTTAACGGCACACAGTGTGTCGGATGTCAGTGAGAAAAACCATGGCGGCCTCATGCTGATTACACCGATTGACGCCGACACACTGATAGATTCTCAACAGGGATTTTATCTGCGTGAATATCCGCTCAGAGATACTGTGATTGCCTTGCTGGGTTCTGGGCAGCGTGTATTAACCAGTAGTGCGATTGATATTATGTCGGCAGGGTCTGGTATTAATGAGATTCGAAATAGCTATAACTTGAGTGGTCGTTTCCCTTTTGAGTATGGCAGTGAAGGTGATCCTGTTGAGTTTGCGGTACTCTTCTCTCAACAGAAATTCGATGAGATGAGTGAAGGGGTACTGATGTTGGAAAGGCAGCAGCGTATCGCGGCCTCCCTGATTTTTGTCGCTGTTTTTACAGCAGTTATCTCTTTGATCTCGATTCGTACTAATCGCTTACTCAAGCGTATAGAAAACTTCTCGCGTGAAGCGCTCGACATTAAAAATCCGAATGATGTTAGAGGAAACCAGTTAGTCTTAATTGAGGATCGTGTGTCTCAGTTAATTCGTGCTGTGATGTCCTCTAGAGAGCAGCTAAATAAACGCCATGCCATTGAATTAAGGGAAAGTAATGCATTGAAAGCAGCTGTGTTAAGCGCTGCACTTGATTGTATTATCACGATTAATCGGGTCGGTGAAATTTTAGAGTTTAACCCTGCCTCCGAAAAAATGTTTGGTTTCACTTATGATGAAGCTACCGGAAAGGATATGGTTAAGATGATTATCCCATCCGAGTATCGAGCAGGAATGCGGCAGCATTTGGTTGATGGTGCTGAGTCGCTTGAAGGCCGTCGTGCCGAGCTGGTTGCGATGCGCCGTAATGGCGAGAGCTTTCCGGTTGAGTTTACGGTAAGCCCGATCCAGCTAGAAGGTGAAATCCTGTTTACAGTTTATTTGCATGATATTACTGAGCGTAAAAAAGCAGAGGAAGAAATTCACAGCTTGGCAAAATTCCCCGGGGAAAGTCCAAGCGCGGTGATGAGGGTGAACCATCATGGTGTTATTATTTATGTGAATGATGCAAGTAAGCCTTTGTTGGATTATTGGGCATGTTCCATTGGTCAGACGTTACCCATATTCTGGAAGCAATATATTGTTGAAGCGCTAGAAAAACATATCGTGAAAGAGACGGAGCTGATATGTGATGGGCAAATTATTTCACTGCAAATCTCGCCAGTAAAAGATTTAGGATATGTGAATATTTACGGTCGTGATGTGACTGAAGTACGAAAAGCGGAAGAAATTTCTCGGCAACATCAGGCAGAGTTGGTGCATGTTTGTCGCTTAAGTACGATGGGGGAAATGGCGACAGGGCTTGCACATGAACTCAACCAACCGCTAGCAGCCATTGTCAATTACGCCAGTGGGGCAAGGCATCGGCTGATCGAAGGTATTGGCGATCCGGCACAAGTATTAGGGGCTATGGATCAAGTTTCTCGACAAGCTGAAAGAGCGGGTGAGATTATCCGGCGGATGCGTGGTATGGTTGGCAAGCGCGAGTCTTTGCAGGATCAAATTGATGCTAATGCATTGATTCAAGATGCTTTATCGTTTGTGACCTTCGAGGTGGCAAAAGCCGAAGTAATGATGCAGACAGAGTTGGCTGATGCGTATATGCCGATTGTCGTAGACTCAGTACAAATTGAACAAGTGCTACATAATTTAATTCGTAATGCTTCAGAGGCCATGCGAGATGCAGGGTCAAAAGTACGGGAGTTGTTGATTCGTACGGAAATAAATGGTGATAATGAGGTCGTTGTCTCGATAAAAGACACAGGACCTGGGATTTCTCAAGAAGTGATGGATCACTTATTTGACCCGTTCTTTACCACTAAAGATGATGGGATGGGTATGGGGCTGTCAATCAGTCAAACAATTATAAATAATCATGAAGGTAAATTGTGGGCTACACACAACGCCGATCAAGGTACTACCTTCTATTTTACGCTGCCATTAGCCAAAGGGGTTCGTCGTTATGAAGTCTAAATCCACTGTGTTTGTTGTTGATGATGATGATGGGATGAGAGACTCTCTGAAGTATTTAATTGAATCAGTGGGGCATAATGTCGAGACGTTTGGTTCAGCTAATGCATTTTTAGAGTCATCTTATCCTGGTCGATCAGGCTGTTTGTTACTCGATGTTAGAATGCCTGGTATGAGTGGTCTTGAGCTACAAGAGCGCTTAGTCAATGATCAGATTGCCTTGCCGATTATTATCATTACTGGCCATGGTGATGTACCAATGGCCGTTCGCGCGATGCAGTCTGGTGCATTTGATTTTATCGAAAAACCGTTTAATCACCAATTACTACTCGACAGTATTCATCGAGCCTTAGAGCAAGACTCTATTCAGCGTGGTGAGCAGGCTGAACGTGCAGAAGTGGCATCAAGGTTGGCATTATTAACCCCTCGTGAGCATGAAGTGATGGGGATGGTGGTTGAAGGTCAGCCTAATAAAGTGATTGCCAGTCAGTTAGGGGTGAGCGCTAAAACAGTTGAGGCGCATAGGGCGAAAGTCATGGAAAAAATGCAGGCGCGTTCTTTGCCACAATTGGTGAGGATGGCCATTAATGGTGGGGTCTTTAAGTAACCTAACTTAACATTCAGGCGTTAAAATAGCCCCTTGCTACGTGAATAGCTTGGGGTATTTTTTTGCCGGCGCTTTTTAGCGCATGGTGACAAACTCTTCTGCACTTGAGGGGTGGACGGCGATGGTGTCATCAAAATCTTTTTTCGTCGCGCCCATTCTCATCGCGACAGCGAAACCTTGAATCATTTCATCTGCGCCAATGCCAATGACGTGGCAGCCAATAATTTTTTCTTGTGCGCCAACGGTGACCAGCTTCATAGCTGTTTGGTGTTGCCCATCAGGTTCAAAAGTATGGAACATCGGGGTAAAGCGTGAACTGTATATTTTGACAGCACTGCCGTGGCCGGCGCGAGCTTCATCTTCAGTGAGGCCAATGGTGGCAATGGGTGGGTGAGTGAAGACGACAGTGGGGACAATGTTGGTTTCTAGTTTGCGGTCGCTCTGGTGGTTGAACAAGCGATCGCTGAGGCGCCTAGCTGCAGCAATGGCTACAGGGGTGAGTGGTGGTCTGTCGGTTATATCGCCGACAGCGTAGACACCTGGCTCGGCTGTGTTTTGAAACTCGTCTATTTTCACAAAACCTGCGTCATCTAGTTCAATTTTTGTTGCTGCCAAGTTGAGTTCTTGTAGTTTCGGTGTTCGGCCAACGGCCCAAATGACTTTGTCGAAACCTTGCTGGTGGTTGCCTGTTCTACAGGTAATGTTAATTAAGCCATCATCCGTTTGCGAGAGAGAGTCTATTTGGCTTGAGCTGGCGAGGGTAATGCCGTCATTGACCATTTGCTCCATGAGCGTTTCCCGAAGCATTGCATCAAATGGGCGAAGCAAGTGTTCTCCTCGTAAAATTAGGGTCACATCTGTGCCAAGTGCATTTAATACCCCCGCAAGTTCTACGGCAATATAGCCACTCCCTATAATGGCCACACTTTTGGGTTGTTCCATCAGTTCGAAAAAACCATCGGACGTGATACCAAGCTCTGCACCAGGGATATTGGGGATGGTCGGTTCTCCGCCAGTCGCAACAACAATATGGTCTGCGGTATACAATTCCCCTTCGACTTCCACTGTGTGTGCATCGACAAAACGACCAGTTCCATCTATTAAGTCAATATTGGAGTCTTCTAAAAAGGTGTAATACCAGTTGTTAATGTTGCTGACAAAGAGATTCCGGGCTTTAACTAAGTGATTCCAGTCAAAGGCCGTTTTCTCTAAAGAGAAACCATATCCTGCAGCTGTTTTTAGATCATGGGCAAGGTTCGCGGCATACCACATGACTTTTTTGGGGACGCAGCCGACGTTGACGCAGGTGCCTCCAAGTGCGCCCGGTTCAATGATGGCGCATTTTTTACCATATTTTGCAGCGCGCTCTGCAGCTGAAAGCCCGCCACTCCCGGCGCCGATAGAAATTAAATCATAATGCTTGGTCATAGTTGGCCTTTTGTCAGCAAGTGGAGCCCTTGAATTTTTTTTTGTTCAAAGGTTTCTGGGTGTTATAATTACGAAAATTCTAAAACAAGCTACAACAAAATAAAAACAATAATAAGGTGGCTTAACCGTGTTGAAAATATTCCTGTTTGCCAATCTTCTAATGCTGCCATTATATGCAGGTGCTGAAGGGCTGGCTAGTATCAAAGTTAATAATGCACCTGAGTGCAGTAATGTGATTAGTATTAAGCATGGGCTGTCGCGTTGGCATCGTATTATGAATAGTAATCAGCCCACGGCCTCTAGTGATTTTGGCAATGGAAAGTCGGGTGTTTTTAGACTGACGAAAGCGGTGGATGCAAGTTCTAAAAATTTTTATCGGGCATTATCAAGTCATAAAAATATTCGACATATTGTGGTTGCTTTAAAGAGTCGGCCGGAACAGGGGTATATCCAGTTTTCTCTTGAGGGTGTTGTTGTGGCATCTATTAAGCCAATTAATGCGTCGAAGTATCGAAGGGCGGCTTTTGAGGTAATTACGTTAAAATACGAGCAGATACGCTGGGCGCGATTGGCGCCAGTAAGCTCTGGTGATATTGCCGATACATATTAAATAAAGCACGGTGCTTT
>JABHGC010000286.1 GCA_018672285.1 Methylococcales bacterium | reverse complement strand
AACGGTACGCCCATTAGCGGTATTCAAGCGGGTGCAGTGCATTATCTTGACCCTGGTGAGTCCATTGATTTCGCACAACCTGCCGATGTGGGTAGCAACTATGAAGCGTGGTTAAAACAGCAATTACGCTCAGTCGCCAGCGGTATTGGTGTGACCTATGAGCAACTAACTGGTGACCTACATGGGGTAAATTATTCTTCTATTCGCGCAGGGCTACTGGAATTTAGGCGACGTATTGAGGCACTACAACATAACCTAATGGTGTTTCAGTTCTGCCGGCCAGTGGCCGAACGATGGCTAGATTTAGCGGTTGCATCTGGCCAATTAAATATACCGGATTACTTCAGTAACAAAGCACACTATCAATCTATTGAATGGCGACCACCCGCATGGGATTGGGTTGACCCACTCAAAGACATTAAAGCTCAACAGCTCGAAGTGCAATCCGGTTTTAAGAGTCGGTCACAAGTTGCCGCTGACCGGGGTCAGGATATCGAAGACCTAGACAAGCAAATCGCTGAAGACAAGCGACGGGCTGAAAGTTATGGGTTGCACTTTGATTCAGACCCGACGCCATTAGTTGAAACTGTGGGCCCCCAACAAACAAAAGAAACCAAACAATCAACACAGGAAATAACAGAATGAAAACAGGATATGAAATTAAAGCACAGGATACGACTGCTGAGATTATGATCTACGACGCGATTGGTAGTGGCATGTTTGGTGGTGTGTCTGCCAAGGATTTTGTGACCGATTTAAAACAACTGACGGGTGTGGCTAACATCACTGTGCGTTTAAACTCACCGGGTGGCGAAGTGTTCGATGGCACAGCCATTTACAACGCCCTAATCAATCATCCCGCCAACATTGAGGTTCACATCGATGGCATGGCGCTCAGTATGGCCTCTGTCATCGCTATGGCAGGCAACAAAGTGGTCATGGCCGAGAACGCCATGATGATGATTCATGACCCCAGTATTTCGGTCTCAGGCAGCGCCAGTCAGTTACGCAAAACGGCTGACACCCTTGAAAAAACAAAAGCGGCTATCGTTAATGCCTATGCCCGTAAAACCGGCAAACAACAGGATGAACTATCGGCCTTAATGTCAGTTGAGACATGGATGAGTGCTGATGAGGCATTGTGTCATGGCTTTATTGATGAAGTCAGCTCACCAATTGAAATGGCAGCTCACTTTGACCTTAGTCCCTTTAACTTTAAACACGTCCCTGAGCAGTTATCTAAAGCACCTGATCAACCATTAGACCTAGCGCAAATTGAAGCACTGAAAATAGAGGCTGTGAACAATGAACGTAAGCGTGTTCAGTCCATTATTGATATTGCCAATATTGTAAATCAACCTCGACTGGCTACTGCTTTTATTGACCAAGGGGTAAGCGTCGACGAAGCACGCGACAAATTATTTAAAGCCTCAGAAAAAGAGCAAGAAGAAACCATTATAAGTAGTCAGGTGCCACCACTACCTGAAGATACCAACCCTCTTAGCAAAGATGCAGAAAACCGCAGTCAATAAACCAGCAATTTAGTCATCTAACAAGGAATCAATCATGCCTGTTTTAACAGAAGGAAAGTACATCAGCGATGTTTTGCATTGGGAGGAAGAGCAACGTTATTCCCGTGAAGTGGTTGTTTTAGCTACCAAACAGCACATCGAAATCGGCTCGGTGTTATCCAAACACAGCCAAACCGGTAAATACCATGCCTTTAACCCAGAAGGTAAGGATGGCTTAGAAGTGCCAATCGCTATTTCAATCACGTTTGCTACCACACAACAATTTGATGCAGAAATTTTAGTGATTAAACGTGAGGCCGTACTGAAAAAATCGGGTGTTGTTTGGCCAGAAAAGATCAACGACAAACAACAGCAGTCAGCTATTGATCACCTAGAAGGGCTTGGCTTGCTCATTCGAGAGTAAACGGCCTTACCAGATTTTACACTTAAAAATATTTCCCGGAGTACACAATGCAAAACCCATTTGATAATCCCGCTTTTTCAATGGCGGAAATGACTAAGGCGATCAATATACTGCCAAATCGCTACGGGCGTATTGGTCAACTTAACTTATTTCCAGAACGTGGTGTGAGAACACGACAGATTTTGGTGGAGTATAAAGCTGGTCGATTAAGCTTATTACCCAGCAAGCCTGTTGGTGCTGATGGCAGTAAACACATCAATGAAAAGCGCCAATTTCGTACCTTTAGTGTGCCGCACATTCCCCATGATGGCGACATTATGCCGGATGAGTATCAAGGTATTCGTGCTTT
>JABHGC010000120.1 GCA_018672285.1 Methylococcales bacterium | reverse complement strand
TAGAGAGCTATATTAAATATTACAATCAAATTCGGCTGCATACAGCTAATGGTGATCAAACACCAATTGAGTACGAAAATTCCTTAAGAAAAGTGTCCGGTATGAGTTGACCAGAACACATTCGTTATTTCTACGTAATAACCCGTAATTCATTACATGCTTGTCATGAGGCGTTTAGGCTGAGGTTAGGTAGATGCTTACGTTTGGTCTGGCTGTTAATTTGGATCGATATTGTATTGTTTTTGTAGCTCAAGGTGTTGCTGCAAGCGGCCTGACTGCATTTCACGTAAGAGCTCTGGCCAAATAAGTGGGCGCTCACATCGCTCAACAAATGATTGAAGCGTTTGCTCAACTGCATGGAGCTCACTGTCATCTGGTACGACAAGGTAAGCAAAGATAGCCAGTTGCGATTCGCCTTGTAGGTCTTCAAGCTCGTACTCATTTGAACTGCGTATATTCAATGTGGCGTTGATTTGGCTAAGTTGCTTTGTAAGAGCCTCAAGTAGTGTGTCACCCGGGTGGAAGCCATCAATGAAAAACCGTTGGTAAACTTTGGCCTTGAGTGTATCTATGGCTTCGTATAAATAGGTGTATTGTCCTTCTATATCTGTTTTGTAACCGTCTTCATCTGTTTCTGTGAGGGCGTTGAGTGGCGCAGGGTTAAAGAGAATGGCGTCATTAAACCTTAATGGGTGGTCTGTGTGTGAGATGCTTTCTATTCTTGCTGTGACAGGGCCTGTTCGTAATGCATAAGAAACATCGGTTTGCCCATCGTCTTGCGTAAACTGTATGCGACAGTGGCCGAAATCTCCATCTATCTCACCGGTTCCATCAATGGTAAAGCCAATTTTTTCAGCAGAATACCGTGCTTTTTCCCAGTCTTTGGTCGCGGTTGCAGCGACTATTTGATCCCAGTGAGTGCTTTGGTCTTCTGGGTCTGATTCAAGTAAATGGCTGATGTGATGTAATGCGTCAGCGTAATGCCGTTGCTGGAGTTGGTGTGCGATGAGCCTACTTCTGCTTTGATAGGACTCAGGGTCGTAGTGTAATATCTCATTTAAAATAGCGGTTGTTTGTGTTGTGTCGCCATGAGTTTGATAATGATTGGCAACCGTCCATAAAATACGACAGCGGTCTTCAACGCTTAATGGCTGTGTTAAATAGGCGGGGTAATCATTGATAAATTGTTCTGGTTCATGTTGTTGTAACAAGTGGAAATAATGCAATGTTATGTCGATATTGTCAGGCGTTTGCTGGTGTAATTTTTTGATTAGCTGTAATGCGTGTTGTTCGAGTTGTAATTGTTCTGCTGAGTGTAGATAAGCTTCGATACTGCTTTCTGAGTTGTCTTTGCCCGTTGATATCGCTGTACTTAAGATTGTGTATGTTTGTTCAGGGTGTGCTTCACACCACTGTGTGTCATTGATGTCAATGTCATCTTGGGGTTGCAAGCAAGTGGTTATTGTTGTTAGTAGTGCTTGGTATTGTGCTTTTGCGCCAAGATCTTGCGCTAATTTTTCGAGCTGAGGTGGAATGAGGTCCGCACTGAGCTGGGCTATTTGAGGCGCATTGCGTAATAAGGCAAGTTCTGCATGCCAAAAAGCCAGTTGAATGGCTTTGCGAACGACCCCATTGCTCAGCAGTTTGTTAATTAAGGTGAAAAACTGAACCCCTAGTTGCCAAGTGTTTTCTATGGCTTGGTGCTGTACTAATCCCATTGTTGCTTCACACCAATCCGTGTACATGGCGTGAGTGCGCTCTATTAGAGCGAAAGCTGGGAGTATATCGACCGCTTGCTCTAAGCGATTGGTTAAAATAGCAGTTCTTGCTTGGATGAGGTGGGTTTCGGTAATGAACGAATCACCAGACCTTGGGCTATCGAGCCGTTTTGTTTGTTCGTAGGCTAGTGGGTACTGACCATCAAGGAGTAAGGTATCGATGGTGTTGAGTAGCAGCTTACCGGTATCGGGTTCTTGTTGATGGCGCAGTAACTCAGCATTGGCATGGGCTGAAAATTCTAGTGCTTGCTGGTACAGGCCTGCATCATTGAGTGCGGTGAGTTTTTCGGCGGCAATACAGGTATAACAAGGCCAGCTAGCGTCAATTTTAGCGAGTGATTCTTCCGCGACGTCAAGTCGCTGTTGGTAATAGCCAGGGCCATCGATGCAAGCATAGCACTGGGCAAGGTCTTGTACCGCGCATATGCCTTGCGGGCAATCTGCTGTTTCTGGTTGGTGTGCAAAGTCGAGCAGGTCAACCGCTTTTGGTAGCATGCCATTGACGTCCATGCGGCTAAATACCCGGCTTTGTAACTCCCAATGCTTAAGATAAAGCTCTATCCAAGGTTCTTTTTTGCTTTTAGCCAATACAAGACCTTCTTGTACCATGATGTCCACTTGTTCATGTTGGTCATCAACGACGTGGCCGGGCAGCTTTGCCATGATGTAGGCAAGCCGGTGGTGTTCAGTCTCAACTAATTCGTCAATTTTATCATTGATCCATTGCCAAATATCCATGCTTAACCTTGGAAGAGTGTCAGTAAGTTATCATGATAACGCTGCAATTCATCCGATAGGCTGCGTTCATCGGTATCGAGATTGATTCGGCCAATGGAGCATGCAAACGATTTAAGTAATATGGCCATGTTGTGTTGCTTTTCACTCGGTTGATTAATGAGTGACTGTATTAATGGTGCGTTGATATTGATGTAAACTCTACGGCGAATGGTGTCCTCAACTTTTTGAGTATAAAGGGTGGCTAAGCTTAAAGCGGCAGTGCTGATTCGTTTTTGGGCGTCATCTGATTCAATTTTACGTTTTCGGGCCACTTCTTCGTCAGGAATAATCAGCAGAGGTAAGTAAGTGGGTTCAAACTCAGTCAGCACAAGTGCTTCGTGTGCTTCAATAAAGAGGGGTTCTAGTTGTGCTGCTAACGGGGCATCTTCAACGGGGCTAAATAGTGCCTTATTGCCAGCATCTGTGCCTAAAGTGACTAATTTATGGTGTTTCAATCCTGCATACATTTGGCAAAACGGGTATGAGGCAAAGCGGTAACCTAAAACAATGGGGATTTGCATGGCACGACATAATATTTCATCGTAACTGCCACTGTCATCTAAAGTGACATGAATTGTGTTGCTGCCGTTATTGACCAGTGCTTTGAGTGTTAAGTCACCTTCAGTCGTGGGTACAGTAAGCTCCTCATGCAAAGCACTGAATAACGTTTCTGAGCTGACAGCGGCACCCAATAACATTTCATTGTGCCTGCTGAGTACGCGTTTCCATGCTTCAGGCTCGGTGCTGGAAAGGTGAGCCAAAGCATTGATGAGTGTTGTTTCAATGTGCTGCTTTATTTTGGTGAAGGCGGAATCTTGCTGTATATCTTCACGGGAAGCGGTTGGTGTTAGCATGGTGGTGTTGATGACGCAGCCGATAAAACCCGCCCATGCAGGTAATAATGCGCTTGTTTCTTGGGTGATGTACATGTTGCGGACAAATACTGTGCAGTTTCGCTGGTCTGAGTTGGCGTAACTAGAACCGCCTTGGATCCATAATAAACCATTAATATCACATGTGTCTGTTGGGGTAATGGCAAAGCTGGTTAGAGGTTCATAGCGTTGTTCGAAAATTTGGGCGAAGGCTAAACTCCGTGCTTTTCGTTGGATGGGTGAGGTGTGTTCTGGCATTAACCAGGGAACGTCGACTTGGTTAATGGGCGTGGCTTGTCGATTGATACTGATGGGGATCGTGAGTAAACAACAATATTGTCGAATCACATCTTCGAGTAACCCGATGTTGGTGAGTTCCGCATATTTGTCGGTCAGCTGTAAGGTGACCTTTGAGCCGGTAGGGTTGGCGTCTGTCGCGCTTAGGGAGTAATTCATTCCGCCACTGCTGTTAAATTGCCAGCCTTGGCTTGGGTCTTGATATGAGGTTGTGGTGAGCGTCACTTTGTCTGAAACGACATAGGCTGATAAAAATCCGAGGCCAAAAAAGCCAATCATATCTTCATTGTCTGATTGTGTTCTTAGCTCGCGGGTATAACCGGAGCCAATAGTGGCTAAGTACTTTTCAATTTCTTCTTTGGTGAGTCCTGCACCATTGTCTTCGATGATGAGTTGTTGCTGGCTAGCCAGTGGCGTGATGTGGATGTGGAAGGCGGTGTCGTCAGGCGATTCTATTTGTCTCCTAACGCAAGCGTCGTGTGCATTTTGAATGAGCTCCCTAATGGCAACGAGGGGAGTGGAATACAGATTTTTGCCTAACACCTCAAGTAAGCCGGATAGGTTAACTTGAGTATTTTTAATTTCTGCGCTCATAGGGCTCTTTTTAAGGTTGGTCATCCCAGTCAGCACCATAATGTATGGTGATTTCTTGGCCTGGCTTAATGGTCGTTAGTGTGTAGAGTTTAACATCGTCAAACTCTGCATTTGGCGTTGATGAGTGGTTGAGGTATTTTAAATCATTTTCTCCCCGCACGCCTATTTCTTCTCCATCCCGGTCAACCCATAACACATAGGTTGAGTTTTCGATGGTGATAGGGCCTTCATAATCACCAATATAGGCTTCAGCCATAATGGTTTGCCCTGCAAACACGCCTTTGCCATGAATAGGGGATTCTTTTACATCGACTTTAATGCTTTCCATGCTATTTCTCCGACGTTATTTGTCAGCTAGTTTTTTGAGCCACCTAGGCAAAGTGGCGAGTCTGGGGTTGTTGATTCTTCGGCCCATTCTTGGTCTGTGAAGGTATGTAATGCTAAGGCATGTATTTGGTTTTGGATGATGTCCATGAGTATACCATTGATGGCTTGGTGTCGTTGAATTGAGCGTTTACCTAAAAATTGGTCTGTGGCAATAACCACTTTAAAATGAGACTCCGACCCTGCTGGCACATTGTGTTGATTGCTTTCGTTTTCAACGGATAAATAACTTGGCGCAAAAGCGTCTGTTAGCAATTGCTCGATATTTTTTTGCACGGACATGGGATTTCCTTCTCATTACTCGTTAAATTCAATTACATAGGCTGCTAATCTACTCTATACTTTCTTACATGAAAAAACACTCTGAAAACCCCTGTGAATTATACCTTGAGTTGAGCCGGTCATTGGCTTCAGATCAAGCTGTGCCGGTGGCTGTAGCTCCAGAGATGGAATTTTCGGACTTTTCAGCATTTAGCCTTTGGTACGAAAGTGCAGAAGATTCAGAAGATTCAGAGGTAAATAAGTCAATTGCTACGGCAATTTTGGCGGGTTTTTTTCAGCAGTCTCATAGGCAGTCCTCCAGGGTTGTGAATGATGTTGTTGAGTTGCCTTGGGTGTTTTCCAAGCAAAAAAAATCAGGTGACATTGAGACAGGGTTACTGCGGTGGTTAAGTCTTAGTGATGCTGAGCAGGTTGTGCGCCACCAGATACGTTCTGGTCGCCTAGTGCTTGCGCTAGATAGCGTGACCACAGTGTCTTCCGATGTTCTGAGTGTTTTACAGCAAATGCCTGGCCTGCGCTTAAATGGTTTACAGATGCTGGATGATGCAACGGCGGTGGGCTTGCAAAATTACACGGGCGACTTGGTATTGGATCAAGTTCGTGAGCTACCTGATGATGTTGCAGTGTTACTTGGCGCTAAAAGTGCGAAGCCATTACAAGGGTTATCCTTAAACGGTTTGCAAGCCGTGAGCGTGGCGGCCATTGAGGCACTCAATCAGCGTTCGATTAGTTCTTTATCTTTAGCGGGTATAACAACCTTAGATGATGTCGCCTTGGCGGCTGCATTGGCAACGTTTTCAGGTGAGTTAAAGCTACCTAATGTCAGCGTGGTGTCTGTTGAGGCTGCGACCGCATTGGCTGCCTACCCAGGCACCTTGTCATTTGATCGGTTAGAGCAAGTTTCTGAGGCTGTTGCCAAAGCTTTTGCACAGCATAAAGGGGTGTTGTGGCTTGAGGGGTTAACCAAACTTACCGAGCCTGTCGCTAAAGCGCTTGGACAAAAGCAAGGATCATTGGGGTTAACCAGTATCCCTGAAATATCTGAAGAAGAAGCTGCAGGTTTAGCCACCTTGCAGGGTGATCTTTGGATGAGTGCATTGGAAGCGTTAAGTCCTGAGGCGGCAGGGTATTTGGGGCAAATTAGAGGCTGCTTGGCACTGGATGGTTTAATGTCGCTCTCTGCTGAGCAAGCGGCAGGTTTAAGTGATCATGTGGGTGGCCTGCGGTTAGAAAGGTTGATGGAAATTTCACCTGAGGTTGCAAAGTTCATCGCTAAAGCAGAGGGTGAATTATGGTTAGACGGGCTTTCTGACTTAGATGAGGCTGTGGCAAAAGGATTGGCGGGTCACAGTGGTGGTATATCGGTTGATAATTTAGCATCTATCTCACCTGGTGTGGCTAGAGCGCTAGGGAAAACACAAGGCTTTATACGTTTAGATGGCATGAAGCAGCTTTCTGAAGATGTTGCGACGGGCTTTATTGGTCATCACGGGAATATTTCATTGAAAGCGGTTCGAGATCTTTCGGTGGATAACGCCAAAGCATTGGCGACGGTGAAGGGCGATATCGATTTAACCGATGTTAGGAAGATGGATGCTGCAACGGCTTTGGCATTGTCTTCTCACCAGGGTGAAATCCGCTTACCCCGGTTGAAAAAAATTCGGACATCGGTTTTGTTGGCGCTAGCAGAGCATAAACAGGGAGCTGTTTGGGTGCTGGAAAGCCGATTTTCATTGCGTGCAACTTACTGTTTGGCGAAAGCAGATTTTCCATGTCTTAAAGTGGGTAAAACAGCTGAGCGTGCAGTGAGGCAAGTGCAAAAATGGCTGCAGGTCATTCACCTTTCTAAGCCGTAATCCTTAATACGGTATTTTGTCCATTTCTTTGCGCCAACGCTCAAACGGTTTATCTGATGACTCACACTGAATGTGTTCGATAGGAATACTTCTTTCTGCGAGTGGCTTTGTGAGCTCTGTATACAATTTTGCATCAATGAACCCTGCTTGTTCGGCCTGAATTCGATCTGCTGCAAAATAAATATGAGAAATGCCGGCCCAATAACTTGCTGCTAAGCACATCGGGCATGGTTCACAGCTGGTGTAGAGAATGCTGCCTGATAAGTCATGACTTTGTAAGTGCTCGCAAGCGGCTCTAATGGCAACAATTTCAGCGTGAGCTGTAGGATCATGTCGTTTAGTGACCTGGTTGAAGCCTTGGCCAATGATTGTATTGCTGTGAGTGATGATGGCACCGAAAGGTCCGCCTTGCATATCAATGGCGTCAGTGGCGAGAGTGAGTGCTTGTTGCATAAATGTGTGGTGCATGCTTTTGCTCTTAACGTTTTTTGCAAAGCATAGCTTGAGGGCGGTTTTCTCGCAAATACTAAAACTTCAATAGGTTGCAGGGTGCAACCTATTGACGAAGGCTAATATTCTTGAGCAGCACTTAATCTAGTAGGCTGTCGTAGTAAGAGTCGAGCTGTTTATCGAGCTCTTTTAGCTCATTTCTACGCTCTACCTTCTGCCTTGCCGCTTTCCGGCTTTTGATCACATCTTCTTTCGATGCGGTATCGAGAAGTTTATCAATATTGTCTGTGTTTTCAGAGAAATCTGCGCCACCTAAGTCTTCAACGTTCATTTGTATGTTCATAATATTAGCCTTTTATCGCTTAATTACTATTTTCTAATATACTATTACGTTTTGTCATTTGTGTGCAACACTTTTTTATTTCTATTCGTTATGCTGTAACGTTTAAGTTGTTTCCCAAGGATCCAACCGCTTTCGGAATTGAGTCAATGAGTGCCACTGCCCCTGCAGCTTGTGTATCAAGTGCTTTCTTTAAAACTGAAACACCTGTGCTGCTCTTTGGGTTTGCCGATGCTGCATTAACTGAAGAAGATACTGCTGATGATACGCCGCCAATATTCATTTATTTGTTTCCTTTATGTAAGTGCTTAAGATGAAGTCTAGGTGATCTATTGGCACCAAACCGTGACGTTTATCACATTCAGAAGAATATTTACCTTGAAATAAGTTTTAGTGCTTAACTTGATTTTATTCAAGGTCAATATTTTATTGATAAGGGGTTGTATTTGTAGGTTATTTCGATGTGATATATGAATTTTTTGTGATAGTACTCGAAGAAATTTTCATGTGTAATCTCTGGAACTTTGATGGCTGTCACATTTGTGTCATATTCATTTCATAATATAGCGGCAGAAATTAACTAGGAGTTCAATAAATATGAAGTTTCAATTGCTTAAAAGCTTAAGTTTATGCACTGCTGTGATGTTTGCAGGCTCTGCCCAGGCGGCTGTTGGTGTTGATGCCGGCGTCCCTGAGTATCAGCGTACCAATGGTGTTGCAGGAAATTTATCAAGTGTTGGCTCGGATACTCTGGCTAATTTAATGACCTTATGGGCGGAAGACTTTAAAAAACTCTACCCAAGTGTCAACATTCAAATTCAAGCGGCAGGCTCTTCAACTGCGCCGCCAGCACTGACTGAAAGCACTTCAAATTTAGGCCCTATGAGCCGAAAAATGAAGAATAAAGAGCTTGAGGCATTTGAGAAAAAATTCGGTTACAAGCCAACGGCAATTCCTGTCGCCATTGATGCATTGGCCGTTTTTGTTAATAAAGATAACCCGATTAAATCACTGACTGTTGCTCAAGTTGACGCGATTTTCTCATCAACAAAAAAGTGTGGCTTAAAAACAGATGTCAAAACCTGGGGTGATGTTGGCGTTAAAGGCAGCTTAGAATCTAAAAACTTCCAGATTTATGGCCGTAACTCTGTTTCTGGTACTTATGGTTACTTTAAAAAGAAAGCCCTTTGTAAAGGGGACTTCAAGAATAGTGTGAATGAGCAACCAGGCTCGGCTTCGGTTGTTCAGTCTGTGGCGACGTCTTTAAATGGCTTAGGCTATTCGGGTATTGGCTATAAAACGTCAGGTGTTAAAACCGTGTCCTTGTCTAAGAAGGTAGGTAAACCTTTTGTCGATGTGACACCTGAGAATGCGGTGAATAATACTTACCCATTGTCTCGGTTTCTTTATGTGTATGTGAATATGCCACCTAACAAGTCATTACCTGCTAAAGAGAAAGAGTTTCTAAAGATGGTGCTTTCTCAAACAGGGCAGAAAACTGTGATTAAGGATGGTTATATTCCATTACCGAGTAAGGTAGTCGCTAAGTTTCTGAAAATAATTGAAGCGAAATAATCGATAGTGTATAAAACGGCGGAGGCTCTTTGAGCTTTCGCTCTTTTTTTTGCATTTGATATTTCACTTAGAATGTATAGATATGCTGTTATTCGGCTTGGATTTTTATGGATAAACCAATATTACCACAGGTGTCACCCGCTCTTGCTGAGAAGCGGCGAAAGCGACGCTTAATAAGAGATAAAGTTGTTAGTTGGGGCGTTGGTACTGGCGGTGTAAGTGTCATAGCGGTTATCTGTTTAATCTTCTTCTATTTAATGTATGTTGCGATGCCATTGTTTAGTGGTGCCAGCATTGAAAAGGTCGCTAGTTATCAAAGTGATGTGCTGTCTCAAGGTAAGACTGCACATATTGCCATCAATGAGCACGGCACGTTAGGTGCGCGCTTCACTCAGCTAGGTCAATTGCAGTTTTTCCAGCTACAAGACGGTAAAGTGCTGCAGCAGGAATTTGTTGCTGAGGGTCATGCACTGACAAGTTACAGTGTGAGTGATGCGTTTAAAAATACGATGGCTTATGGCGCAGATGATGGTTCTGTCGTTATTATGCAGCCTAAATTCAAGGTGACTTTCGGTCAGAATGACGAAAGGATCATAACGCCTGAGTTGGTTAAGCCTTATGGCGAAAGCGTCATGGTTCATGAGGGCCTGCCAGTCAGTGTCTTTAATACGCGTGATGGTGAAGAGCAAATGACCATTGCCTCAGTGGTTCACGATCAGCTTTATCTCACAACACTGACCAAGGAAGTCTCTTTTTTAGATGATAGCATCGAATTAGAGGCTTCAAGTGAAACCATTGCGCTGTCGCATGCCGACATACGTCAGGTGTTAATTGGCCCTGAGCAGCGTTTATTGTATTTGTTGGATGGCGAAGGGAGTTTGTTGGTTTATGATATTTCAGACCCATCTGATGTGCCTAAGCCACAAGTTGTATTAATTGGGGATGGTCACCAGGTTGAGCGGCTTCAATTTTTAACAGGTTCTTTGTCGCTGATTGTGACGAATGAAAAAAATCAGTTGTCACAGTGGTTTATTGTGCGCGGTGAGGAAGGCGAGCATTTAACTAAGATTCGCACCTTGGAAGCAGGTGGCGGTGATATTACAGCGGTAGCGCCAGAGGCAAGACGTAAAGCCTTAGTGGTCGCCGATGCAAAAGGATATGTCAGCTTAGTACACACCACCGCTGAAACAGTCGTCCTTCGAGAGCAAATCGCCGATCAATCAATTCAGTACTTAAATATCTCTCCAAGGGCCACTGTTTTATTCACTCAGGCTGAAACAGGCACGTTCTACCTACATCATATTGATAATGAGCACCCAGAGGTTTCCTGGAAAGCACTGTGGGGTAAGGTGTGGTATGAAAGTTACTCCGAGCCTGAGTATGTTTGGCAGTCTTCATCGGCTGATAATGATTTCGAGCCTAAGCTCAGTTTAACACCCTTGTCTTTTGGCACCTTGAAAGCTGCTTTTTATGCCATGTTGGTTGCTGTGCCATTGGCTATTTTTGGTGCAATGTATACTGCGTACTTCATGGCGCCTAAGATGCGCTCGGTCGTTAAGCCCACCATTGAAATTATGGAGGCACTACCAACGGTTGTATTGGGGTTCTTAGCCGGATTGTGGTTGGCGCCACTGATTGAACAATACATGCCTGCCATCTTTAGTTTATTGATTGTGCTGCCTCTGTCTGTGTTGGTCTTTGGCTATTTCTGGCAACGGCTTCCTGATAGCATGCAAGATATTGTTCCTGAAGGGTGGCATGGTTTGCTCTTGGTGCCTGTCATCTTATTTGTTGGTTACCTGGCATTTGCGTTAAGCCATAGTATTGAAGGTCTTTTCTTTGCGGGTGATATGCGCGCTTGGCTTACCAATGATATGGGGATCGATTTCGACCAGCGAAACGCATTGATTATTGGTATCGCAATGGGTTTTGCGGTTATCCCTACCATTTTTTCAATTGCAGAAGATGCCATCTTTAGTGTGCCAAGGCATCTAACGAATGGCTCTTTAGCGTTAGGGGCAACCACTTGGCACACCATGGTGAATGTTGTGTTACCAACGGCTAGCCCAGGTATCTTTTCTGGTGTCATGATGGGTTTCGGACGTGCCGTTGGTGAAACGATGATTGTTCTAATGGCAACAGGTAATACGCCGATCATGGACTTCAATATTTTTGAAGGCATGCGGACGTTAGCGGCCAATATTGCAGTGGAAATGCCTGAGGCAGAGGTTGCGAGCACACACTTTAGAGTGTTGTTTTTAGCAGCGTTAGTCTTGTTCTTATTTACCTTTGTGTTAAATACCGTTGCTGAAGTGATTCGCCAGCGATTACGCAATAAATACGGGAAAATGTAAGTGTCTCAGCTCTCATTAAAAGGTTGGTTACGTAGTGGTAGCCCATGGATTTGGTTAAATGCTGCCGCTGTTGCGATGAGTTTGATCGCCGTTATTGGTTTATTGGGCATTATTGCTGTTTATGGACTTGGTTATTTTTGGCCGGGGCAGGTGGCTAGCTTCGAATATAAAGAAAATGGCCATACGACTCAGGTCATTGGTGAAATCCATGAGCGGGAAGAGGTTGCCATTAGTCGATTGATTGAAGCCGGCTATGCCTTGACTGATGATGGTGGTAATGCCAACCGGTTTTTAATTAGAAAGGGTAATCGTCAACAAGGCGCAGACTTTGGTTGGGTGATTGAACCTTATATGTCTGCAGTGACATACCCCGAAAATGCCGCTGTTGTTGAGCGGTACGAATGGGGTAATGCTTATGGCTTTATTAGCGGAATTAAGCGAGAAGGCAAAGCGGTTCCCTCAACTGATTTGCAGGAAGATTTAAAGCCGTTACTAGAAAAAGCAGA
Organism: Methylococcales bacterium; assembly: GCA_018672285.1. Classification (GTDB taxonomy): domain Bacteria; phylum Pseudomonadota; class Gammaproteobacteria; order JABHGC01; family JABHGC01; genus JABHGC01. The sequence goes on along the minus strand of JABHGC010000120.1, from coordinate 27,154 downwards.
GCACTTAAAAGCGAAAATAGATGCCATTGAGAAAGACTCTTTGCATTCAATCAATTATCAGTTGGAGCGTTTAAGGCTGCAGGAGCGTAAGTGGCTATTATCTAAGGCGTTGACCGCTGAGAGGCAAGAAGCGCTAGCTTCAGAGCGATCTGACCTTAATGCTCAAATGTCTGGTTTTGATCAAACGCTGTCTGAGTTGAGAGGGCGTCAAGGGCTTGATGTTTTGGTGTTAAAGCTCAGCTCTGGCCAAGAAATTGATGTGCCATTGAGTGTGGTGGTCAGGGTTTATTACCCAAATCAGTTGGGTGTGCTGGGCAAGTTTGGTTTTTATTTTACCAAGGTGTGGGAGTTCTTGTCAGAAGATCCACGAGAGGCCAATACGGAGGGGGGAATATTTCCCGCTATTTTTGGTACGGTCATGATGGTGATTTTGATGTCTATCTTTGTGACCCCTTTTGGTGTGATTGCTGCAGTGTATTTGCGGGAGTATTCAAAGCAAGGGCCTTTAACCCGTGTGATTCGAATTGCGGTTAATAATTTAGCCGGTGTGCCCTCTATTGTTTATGGTGTATTTGGCCTAGGCTTCTTTGTCTATTTCTTAGGGGGCAGTATTGATAGCTTGTTTTTCCCTGAGTCTTATCCATCTCCGGTATTTGGTACGCCAGGTATTTTATGGGCTTCACTGACGTTGGCCATTTTGACTGTACCTGTTGTGATCGTGGCGACCGAGGAGGGTTTGTCTCGAGTACCGATTAGTGTCCGAGAAGGGTCTTTGGCGTTAGGGGCGACAAAAGCTGAAACCTTGTGGAATGTTATTTTACCGATGTCTAGCCCTGCAATGATGACAGGCTTAATCCTTGCGGTTGCTCGTGCTGCCGGTGAGGTTGCACCGCTGATGTTGGTTGGCGTTGTTAAGCTTGCGCCAACGTTACCATTAGATGGTGATTTGCCGTTCTTGCATTTAGACCGGAAATTCATGCATCTTGGGTTCCATATTTATGATGTGGGCTTTCAAAGCCCGAATGTAGAAGCGGCAAGGCCATTGGTTTTTGCGACGGCTTTCCTCTTGGTGCTGGTTATTGTGATATTAAACTTGGCATCCATTACCATTCGTAACAATTTACGAGAAAAATATCGTTCAATAGGGTCTTAATCATGGTCGACGACACGAATACTACGCCGCCTGCTCACGCAATCGATTTTAGCTCCATTCGGGAGAAGGCTCCACGAATGAGCTTGGAAAATGAAAAGATCACCATGGAGACGAAAAATATCGATCTTTATTATGGTGGGAAGCAAGCCTTAAAGGGCATTAATATGCAGATCCCGCATAATCGTGTGTCGGCGTTTATTGGCCCGAGTGGTTGTGGTAAGTCCACGCTTTTGCGCTGTTTTAATCGAATGAATGATCTGGTTGATAATGTTCGCATTGATGGTCAGATTATGTTGGATGGTGTTGATATCTATGCAAAAGGCACCAACTTGACGGATTTAAGGCGTAATGTTGGGATGGTGTTCCAAAAGCCTAACCCATTCCCCAAAACCATTTTTGAAAATGTGGCTTACGGTTTGCGCCTAAAAGGAATTAAGCGTCGGTCGATATTGAACGAGGCAGTTGAATGGTCTTTGAAGCAAGCCGCTTTATGGGATGAGGTGAAAGACCGGCTAGATGATATGGCAACGGGTTTATCGGGTGGTCAACAGCAGCGATTGGTGATTGCAAGAGCCATTGCAATTGAACCTGAAGTATTACTGTTAGATGAGCCTGCTTCAGCACTTGATCCCATTTCAACCTTGAAAATTGAAGAGCTGATTTACGAATTAAAGAAAGATTACACCATCATTATTGTCACGCATAACATGCAGCAAGCCGCACGTGTATCCGACTATACGGCTTTCATGTATATGGGAGAGCTGATTGAATTTGGAGATACTGATACCATCTTCACCAACCCCAATAATAAAATGACAGAAGACTACATCACGGGTCGATACGGATAACTTAATAATAGGGCTTAAGGCATGCTAGATAAAGACAGACTAACGCATCACATATCCAAACAATTTAACTCTGAGCTCGAAGATATTCGTAATCGTGTTTTAACGATGGGCGGGCTGGTCGAGCACCAGGTCGGAGAGGCGATGGCGGCGTTGTCCTCGGCTGATCAAGAGAAGGCTGAAATTGTCATTCGTGATGACTTTAAAGTGAATGCGTTAGAAGTTGAGATCGATGAAGAGTGTAATCGTGTTTTAGCACGGCGTCAGCCAACGGCGAGTGACTTGCGGTTGATTGTGGCGGTGATTAAAACAATTACTGATTTGGAGCGAATTGGTGATGAGGCAGAAAAAATTGCCAGAATGACACTGAAAGATGTGAAGCTGGATAAAAAACACAATTTTCAAATTCGACACTTTGGTGAGTATGTGCAGAAGATGGTGCATGATGCATTAGATGCATTTGCGAGAATGGATGTGCCTCAGGCCGTTGCGACAGCAAAAGCCGATGCCGATGCAGATAATCAGTACGACTCGCTTATGCGGGAGTTGATTACCTATATGATGGAAGACCCTCGATCGATCTCACAAATTTTAAATCTGTTATGGGCTGCGAGAGCGTTAGAGCGGATTGGGGATCATGCTCGTAATATTTGTGAATATGTTATTTACCTGGTGGAAGGTAAAGATGTGCGCCACATTACCTTAGAGCAAATTGAACAAGCGGTAATGCAGGATTAGTTGTTTCAGTAAAAACTAGTGCCTCTTCTCTAAAAACCGAGAGAAGAGTTAACTGTCGCTGTCGTCGCCTTCTTTTTTAGCGTCAGACTGGGTCAAAGCTTGGCTTAATAACTCTTTTGAAAAACCTTCAAAATCTTTGCCCTGCTTTTCAAGAGAGCTGCCTAATAAATCGGATTTTGCATTGTTTTGCAGTAGCGGTGAGAAAATGGCGTTAAAAGCAGATTCAGCTTCTTTGAATAAGGCTTCCGCTTGCTGGAATATGCTTTTTAAATTGGTCGCAACTCGACCGAAATCATTTGATACAGGGGGTGCTGACCGTCCTGGCCCTAGCTCACTGACTTCTCTGTAAGCGGTGGTGGCAACGCTTTTGGTGCTTTGCTTTAAATTGAGTGAGAACCCTGCAATTTCTTCGGTGTTAAATCCAAGGTTTAGCCCTTGTTCGAATGCGGCTTCCGAGTCGCCACTAAAAAAGGTTTCTGCTACGCCATTAATATCGCCAATTAATGCGTTAATGGATTTCAACTCGTCTTGATCAAGGTCGCCTTCAACATCAAAAGAAAATTGCGTTTTGGTTTTACTCGATGCCTCAGTTGATAATGTGGTGGTATCGCCCTTTTGTTGGAAATAAGCGCTACTGCTTTGTTTCTCAGATTGTTTGAACTTAATGGTGACTTGGTCGCCATCTTGGGTGGTTACTTGGATTTGGAAGCTGTTTTTTCGTGTTTGTTTTAATGATTGAGCTGCCTCAAATAAAACAACGTTTCGCTCGTCACCGTCAGGTTGCTGAGGGGAGAGGCCAATGTCAATGAACTCTTTTGCTTTACCAATGCCTGCTTTCGTGTCGTCAGTGAGTAAGCCTTGCTCCTGAAGGATATCTGTAGCTTCTTTGAAGCCTTGGGCAACTCCGGCTTTAGCCGCATTTAAAATGCTTTTTAATTTTTCAGGGTCTGCACCGTCATCTTTTGCGCTTTGTAGCCTGTCACGGACGAAACTTAAAACGTTTTTCGCAATTTCTTCTGGGCTGAAGTCGGTAGGGGTTGGTAATTTTGCGCTTGAGCCATCAACGCCAGTGAGGTTTTTAGCCAGCGTGTTTTGAGCGACGTTGAACGTGTTTTCTCTTTGAAGAGCATCATTTTGACGGCTCGTTGCAACTTTTGGCTGAAATTTGAAAGCCTCAAAATTACTGTTGATGAACGACCTGTTTACTTGAATGCCATCGAATGCCATGAGGCCTCTCCAAAAATGTATACTGATTAGTTAACGTATCGGAACTTATCAAGGAAACTTTAGTGGAAATTTAGCGAGAATGTGGTGTCTGTCACAATTAATGGGTCAAACTGTCATATTTAGGGCGCTTTTTGCTGCACTAGGTGCGCTTTTACTGGCTCCGTTGCCAACTATTGATGCCATCTTTATTAGATTGGTGGAAGGCCTTTGTTGTCTAAAAAGCTTACCAGCTTGATTAAGGGCAATCCGATGAGCGTGTTTGGATCATCACCTTCAAGTTTACGAAATAAAGTGATGCCCAGCCCTTCAGATTTAAAGCTGCCAGCACAATTATAGGGCTCTTCCTTGGTGAGATAATTGTGGATTTGGCTGGTATTTAAAGTGCGGAAGTGAACACGAAAAAGTTCGACGCAAGTTTGGTAATCGCCTGTTTTACTGTCTAGGAGGCTGAGCCCGGTGTAAAAGGTAACGCATTGGCCTGAGAATTGAGTGAGCTGGGCATGAGCTTTGTCATAGTTACCCGGTTTGCCTAAGACGACGTCATTACAAACCGCAATTTGATCCCCGCCGATGATAAGGTGCTGTGGGAACTGGGATTGGACTGCAGCCGCTTTTTCTTCGGATAACCGGCGAACAAAGTCGCTATAGTCCTCATCTGGTCGTCTGGATTCATCGATATCAGGTGCGGCGGTATCAAAAGGAAGTCCAAGTTTTTGCAAAATCTCTTTGCGAAAGGGAGAAGTAGAGGCGAGTACTAAGGTTGGTCGTGTATTTGAGGTTGTCATTGCGAGTGAGTCCATCTATAGAGTTCAGTTTGGTTTTGACACAAAAGGCGGGCGACTATACCATACTCCGCTATGTCAAACCGAATTCCAGAAAGAATAAATGCAAAGCTATTTGCAAGAACTGAACGTGGCTTAAACGGTCAATATGCAGTTCAGTCATTTGGCCGTTTAAACGATATCCCACAAAGCGCTGGAGAAGTCGTTGCGTTTGAAGTAGAATTCTCCTTCGCTCCAAATGGCCATATTCAAGTGAAGGGTCATGTAAGTGGAACGTTACAATTGATGTGTCAGCGGTGTATGCAGCCGTTTGACTATTCTGTAAAGACAGAGTTTTTGTTGGCAGTGATCGAAAGTGAGCATCTGGCTGAATCGTTACCTGAGCAGTATGAGCCGTATGTGGTGGGTGATTCAGAAGAACTGCAAGTGCAGGATTTAATTGAGGATGAGCTAATCTTAGCTTTACCGATAATACCTAAACACGAGCATGACTGTATTGCTAAATTTCGAGAAAAACCGCCGGTTGAAGAACCGGAAGAGCGAAAAAACCCTTTTGCGGTGCTGGAAACGCTAAAACAGAAATAAGATGAGCTAGGAGACCTAAGATGGCTGTACAAAAGAGTAGAAAAACCCCTTCACGTCGTGGAATGCGTCGTTCACATGATGCACTGAAAGGTGAGACCTTGTCTATTGATGAGACCACAGGTTCAACCCACTTGCGTCACCATGTTGCCCCTGATGGATACTATCGTGGTAAGAAGGTCGTTGAAGTTAAAGAGTAGCGTTAACGATATCGCCTGCTAATAAAAATTAATGCAGTAAAAAGGGTATCCATGACAAAACAAGTCACCATTGCACTAGATGCTATGGGGGGTGATGTAGGTCCTGATGTTGTGGTACCTGCTGCGTTAGAAATTCTAAAAAAACACCAAGACGTTTGTATTACCCTCGTGGGAGATGAAGCCGTTCTTGGTGCAAAATATTCTAGTGAAATTGCTCAATTTGAATCCCGCTGCCATATTCATCATGCATCTCAAGTTGTTGCGATGGATGAAAAAGCCTCTAGTGCGCTACGTGGCAAAAAAGACTCCTCTATGCGGGTGGCTTTAAACCTCGTCAAATCCAAAGAAGCAGATGCTTGTGTCAGTGCAGGTAATACGGGGGCATTACTGGCCACCGCTCGCTTTGTGTTAAAAACTATTCCTGGTATTGATCGACCTGCCATTTGTACCGCACTACCTAATATGCAAGGCTCAAGTCATGTGCTTGATTTAGGTGCCAATATTGAGAGTACTGCTGAGCATTTATTTCAATTTGCAGTGATGGGGTCTGAGTTGGTCTATGCTGTAGAGGGTATTGAGAGGCCGAAAATTGGTTTGCTTAATATTGGTGAGGAAGAAGTGAAAGGTAACGAGCAAGTAAAAGGTGCTGCGACACTTTTGACTGCAAGCTCACTGAACTATATTGGTTTTGTTGAAGGGGATGATATTTTTAAGGGTGGTGCCGATGTCATTGTCACAGATGGTTTTGCCGGTAACATTTCGTTAAAGAGTAGCGAAGGTGTGGCGAAAATGATTGGGCAATTTATGAAGGAAGCCTTTAATAAAAATATTTTTACCAAACTGGCAGGGCTTATTGCAATGCCAGTTTTAAAATCCTTTAAGTATCGAGTCGATCCTAGGCGCTATAACGGCGCGAGCCTGTTAGGGCTTAGAGGGATTGTGGTGAAAAGTCATGGTGGTGCCGACGTGATGTCTTATCGCCATGCAATCGATATTGCAATTGTTGAAGTTGAGAAAAAGGTACCTGAGCATATTCACGATTCTGTTGCCGCCATTTTGTCAGAGAAGGAATAAAGTTTGGTTTATTCGCGCATTGCAGGGACAGGTAGTTACCTCCCAGAAAAAATACTGACTAATAAAGACCTTGAATCGATGGTTGATACAACCGATCAATGGATTCGAGAGCGAACAGGTATCGAGCAGCGTCATATCGCGGCAGAAGGTGAGACAACCTGTGATTTGGCAGAAGCGGCTTCACGTAAAGCGATTGAGGCTGCGGGTATCAATGTCGATGATATTGACTTAATCATCGTGGGGACAACGACACCAGATAAAGTTTTTCCTAGCACCGCCTGCTTATTACAAAAACGACTGGGTAATCGTGGTGCCCCTGCATTTGATGTTCAAGCCGTCTGTACTGGGTTTATATACGCACTAAGTGTTGCGGATCAATTTATTCGCAGCGGCTCTGCTAAAACGGCACTGGTTGTTGGGGCAGAAACATTATCTCGGATTGTTGACTGGAAAGATCGAAATACGTGTGTGCTGTTTGGTGATGGCGCCGGTGCGGTTATTCTTCAGGCAAGTGACCAAAAGGGCATTGAATCGACTCATATAGGAGCCGATGGTGCTTACGAAGATTTGTTGACTGTTCCTGTCGGTATTTCATCTGGCTTTGAGCGCGTTCAAGCGGGTGATGCGTTCATCCAGATGAAGGGTAACGAAGTCTTTAAAATGGCGGTGAAAACATTGGGCAAAGTGGTTGATGAAACATTGTCCGCAAACCAGTTAGAAAAATCAGATATTGATTGGTTGATTCCGCATCAAGCCAATACACGAATCATTACTGCTACTGCTAAAAAATTAAAAATGTCAATGGATCACGTTGTTGTTACTGTGCAGAAGCATGGTAATACCTCAGCTGCGTCTGTCCCTTTGGCATTAGATGCTGCAGTGAGGAGTGGCCAGGTCAAACGAGGTGAGCGATTATTGCTTGAAGCGTTTGGTGGTGGCTTTACTTGGGGTTCAGCGCTCGTTATTTATTAAGGCCATATTATGCAAAAAACAGATTTAGCATTCGTGTTTCCTGGGCAAGGCTCTCAATCTGTCGGTATGCTTGCCGAATTGGCAAGTGAACATAGTCAAATACAGTCAACGTTTGCTCAAGCGTCGGATGCACTGGGGTTTGATTTATGGCAGATGGTGCAAGAAGGTTCAAAAGAGATTTTAGGGCAAACGGTGAATACACAGCCTGCAATGTTAACTGCAGGGGTTGCTGTTTGGGAAGTTTGGAAAAGTCAGACAGAGATTCGTCCTGCCTGGATGGCAGGTCACAGCTTAGGGGAGTATACGGCTTTAGTTTGTTCTGGTGCTCTGCCTTTTGCTGACGCCGTCAAATTGGTTGCTGAGCGTGGTCGACTAATGCAAGAAGCTGTGCCTGAAGGGCTAGGGGCTATGGCGGTAGTCTTGGGCTTGGATGATGATGCAGTTGTGGCTGTTTGTGCGGATGCCGCGCAAGGGCAGGTGTGTGCTGCCGTCAATTTTAACTCGCCAGGCCAGGTTGTGATGGCTGGTAACGCAGAAGCGATTGATCGAGCTTGTGTGTTGGCAAAAGAACAAGGCGCTAAGCGGGCTCAACTTTTACCGGTTAGTGTGCCTTCTCATTGCGCTTTAATGAGTGACGCCGCTGTTGCTCTAAGATCTCAGTTAGACAATATTGATATGAAAACGCCCGAGGTTCCCGTTATTCAAAATGCGGGTGTTGCTTCGTTTGATGCCGTGGATGATATTCGTTTAGGTTTGGCTAAGCAATTGTATTCGCCGGTGCGATGGGTTGAGACTGTTCAATTTTTTGCCGCTAATTCTGTGCAAAATGTGGTTGAATGTGGCCCTGGTAAGGTGCTGATGGGTTTAGGTAAACGTATTGATAAAAGCTTAAAGCATGCGACAATATTTGATGTGAAAACTTTAGGGACGACATTGGAAGCATTATCATGACAGACAGTAAAGCAATCGCCATTGTAACCGGGGCCAGTCGCGGTATTGGTAAGGCCATCGCAGTACAATTGGCTGAGGATGGTTTTTTTGTGGTAGGTACGGCGACAACTGACTCTGGTGCGGAGGCAATATCAGCATACCTTGCAGATAACGGTAAGGGCATGGCGCTTGATGTGAGTCAGGCTGCTGAAGTAGAAGCGTTTGTCAAAGGTGTGTCAAAAGAGATTGGCGTTCCGGTTGTTTTAGTGAACAATGCCGGTATTACGCGAGATAATTTGTTAATGCGCTTAAAAGAAGATGATTGGGATGCGATTATTAATACCAACTTGTCTTCTGTGTACCGGATGTCGAAGGCGTGTATGCGCGGCATGATGAAGGCTAAGTCAGGGCGAATTATTAGTATTGCCTCAGTTGTTGGTGTTACAGGCAACCCTGGGCAGGCAAACTATGCCGCTGCAAAAGCTGGAATTATCGGTTTTAGCAAATCTTTAGCACGTGAGATTGGGTCTCGTGGTGTTACCGTTAATGTGGTTGCGCCAGGGTTTATTGACACCGATATGACAAAGGCTTTACCTGATGAACAGAGGCAGGCATTGGTTGGACAAATACCTTTGCAAGCACTTGGTGAGCCAGAGGATATTGCATCAGCGGTTTCTTTTTTAGCCTCTAAACAAGCTCGTTATATTACCGGTGAAACAATTCATGTAAACGGTGGCATGTTTATGAGCTAAGGTTAAGGCTGGATGGTAAAAGATTTAGATTAGGAGAAATTAATACTTTTCTCTTTGAGTAATAACTACTAAAATGTGCGCGCAAAGTTTGCCGTATTTAAATTGGAGATTTAAAAAAAATGAGTAGCATTGAAGAACGAGTAAAAGCTGTCGTTGTAGAGCAATTGAGTGTAAGTGCTAGCGAAGTGTCTAACGAAGCTTCTTTTGTTGATGATTTAGGTGCTGATTCTTTAGATACTGTTGAGCTTGTAATGGCATTAGAAGAAGAATTTGATACTGAAATTCCTGATGAAGATGCTGAAAAAATCACGACTGTCCAACAAGCAATCGACTACGTAAACTCTAACCTATAAGGTTAAGTTTTGTATTTGCTTAAAATGAGCTGATTACACTGTAATCGCTCATTTATTGATTTTATCCATCCAAATTGGGGCAGTACTTTGTCTGAAGGTCGTCGTGTAGTGATCACCGGGCTAGGTGTAGTGTCACCTGTCGGTTTAAATGTAAAAGATTCTTGGGATAGCATTCTTGCAGGCAAGAGTGGGATCAAACCTTTGACAAATATCGAAGGAATCGAACGTTATACAACTCAATTCGGTGGTGCCATCCTCGATTTTGATATTTCTCAGTATATTTCAAAAAAAGACGCTCGAAGAATGGATCCGTTTATCCATTACGGTATTGCTGCTGGTTGTCAGGCAATGGAAGATGCCGGTCTTGAAGTTACCGAAGAAAATGCAGAACGAATAGGGGTTGCCATTGGTTCAGGTATTGGTGGTATTAGTGGGATTGAAGCAGGCCATAATGCGTATTTAGGTGGCGGCCCACGAAAAATTTCCCCTTTCTTTGTACCTGGTAATATCATCAATATGATTTCAGGTAACCTGTCTATCAAATATGGTTTGAAAGGACCTAATATTGCGATTGCTACTGCGTGTACTACAGGTACCCACAGTATCGGTCAGGCAGCTCGCATGATTGCTTTTGGTGATGCAGATGCAATGATTGCCGGTGGTGCTGAAAAATGTACGTCAGAAACAGGCTTAGGTGGTTTTGCTGCTGCTAAAGCGCTGTCTACTCGAAATGATGACCCAACTATTGCTAGTCGTCCTTGGGATAAAGACCGAGACGGCTTTGTATTAAGTGATGGTGCAGGTGTGGTTGTTTTGGAAGAGTATGAGATGGCCAAAGCACGAGGTGCTGATATTTATGCTGAAGTTGTAGGCTTTGGTATGAGTGCGGATGCTTACCACATTACGTCACCCTCTAAAGGGGGTGAAGGTGCTGCAAGATGTATGAATACCGCCTTTAAAGATGCGGGTATCAACGCTGAGCAAGTGGATTATGTGAATGCTCACGGCACGTCAACAAATGCGGGTGATGTGGCTGAAACGCAAGCATTAAAACTGAGCTTTGGTCAGTATGCGAAACAAATTGCGATCAGTTCAACAAAATCTATGACGGGTCACATGTTAGGAGCGGCTGGTGGTGCAGAGGCTGTATTTGCTGCGCTGTCTATTCGTGATCAAGTGGCACCTGCAACGATTAATTTAACCAATCCTGATCCTGAGTGTGACTTGGACTTTGTGCCTGGTGATGCGCGCCAGATGAAGATGGATATCGTGGTTTCTAATTCGTTTGGTTTTGGTGGTACTAACGGTACGATCATCCTGAAAAAGGTTTAATGAAATACAGCAAAGCAAAATCTCCAGTAGACTTTGCTTTGCTTCATCAGTTGTACCCTGAACGTTATCCCTACCTACTCGAAAGTGTGGCTGCCGGTCCTAAGCAGGCACGTTATGATATTCTTTTTGCTTTCCCTCAAGATGTACTCCAACTAGATTTGTCTGCTGGTTTAACGCTGAATAATAAGCCTATTCAAGGTGATTTTTTGTCGTTATTGCAACATCACTGGCTTGAAGCATCGCAAGCTAATACGCCACAAGATACTTCACGCCCATTTTCAGGGGGCTGGTTCGTTTTCTTTAGTTATGATTTTGCCAGTGAAATAGAACCTTGCTTAAGGTTACCTGCTTCATCTCGAACAACACCACTTGCTGTTGCAACTCGTATTCCTGCTGCGATGATTTATGATCACGATAGCGGGGAAATGATGATAGGGGTGGAAGAAGGGTTTGAGTCCTTATTAGCGGGCATGCAGGCAGATGTGGAAAACAGGCCGCAACCTGTTTCTGAGCCATTAAGCCCTTTAGTCTCTGTGCTGAAGGAAGAGCCTGATGATAAATTTTTATTGGGTGTGGCAGAGATCAAAAAATACATTAAAGACGGCGATGTGTTTCAGGTCAATTTGTCACGGCTTTGGGAGGGGGACCTAAAACCTGGGGTAGAAGCTGTGGATGTCTATAGGGCATTACGTCAATCAAACCCATCTCCTTTTGCCGGTTTAGCCAAGTTTGGTGAACATACCATTTGTAGCTCTTCGCCTGAACGTTTGGTCAGTGTGGCGGAGGGGGTTGTTTCAACACGCCCAATTGCAGGCACTCACCCAAGGTCTAGTAATGAAGTTGAGGATGTGGCGTTGGCAGCCAAGCTGTTAGCCCATCCAAAAGAGCGTGCTGAACATATTATGTTAATTGATCTTGAGCGGAATGACCTTGGGCGGGTATGTGTACCAGGCAGTGTAACCGTTGATGAGCTGATGACTGTAGAAACGTATACCCATGTTCACCATATTGTGTCTAACGTCTGTGGTGATTTGAAAGCTGAGGTAACGCCAAGCGACGTCATTGCCGCAACCTTTCCTGGCGGCACAATTACAGGTTGTCCGAAAGTGCGTTGTATGGAAATTATCTCGGAGTTAGAGGGAGAGCTGCGAGGCGCTTATACTGGCTCTATGGGATACATCAATCACGATGGTCAGATGGATACCAATATTTTAATTCGCAGTATTGAGGTGAGCGAGCAAAAGCTCTATTTTAGGGCTGGCGCTGGTATTGTGGCAGACTCTGACGCCCAAAAAGAGCTGGCTGAGACCCGAGCGAAGGCAAAAGGTTTGATTCGATGTCTGCTGTGATCGCAATGTGGTCTGGCGGAGAGGCGATTTCTTCGCCGATTTTGCAGGATCGAGGTTTTCATTATGGTGACGGCCTCTTTGAAACCATCCTTTTTGAGGGAGGGGGGTTACAGTTTTGGCAAAGACATCTAGATCGGCTTGAGCTTGGATGTCAGCGTTTAGGGCTGCAAATGCCAGCTCTAAGTGGGGTTATTGAGCATCTGAGTCAAGTGTTACCCATTGATGTTCGTGCGGTAGTCAAGTTGATTGTAACAGCCGGCATTACAGGTCGAGGCTATGGCCGTGATGTGACTGAAGGGGGGTTGCATTGCCTCAGCTATGAAAGCATTGATGTGCCAGATAAAAATTCTGTGGCTTTAAGCACCTCACCGGTACGCCTTTCACGCCAGCCATTATTGGCCGGCTTGAAGCACTTAAACCGGTTAGAGCAAGTCCTCGCTAAAAGGTCTTTACCGGAGGGGTGTTTTGAAGGGTTGATGTTAGATACAGAGGGGCTTGTGGTTGAAGGCATTATGAGTAATGTTTTTTACCAGAAGGGCGCAACGCTGATAACGCCTTCTCTGGCATTTAGTGGCGTTGCTGGCATTATGCGAGGCATTGTGATGGAGTCAGCACCAGAGTGTGGCTTAGAGGTTGTTGAAACGGCATTTAAACCAAAGGAAATGCTTGAGGCCGATGCGATATTTATTTGTAATAGTTTGATGGGGCTGAGATCAGTGACAGAATGGGGGGAGTGGCGGCCTCAAAAGGCGCCGTGTTTAGCGGTGATGAATGCCGCGATTCTACAAAAACAACAACAAGAACAATTAAACCTAAAACTTGGCTGTAGTCGTGCTTAAATAGTATGAAGGGCCAGTTATTTTATGGGTTTTTAGTCATCATTATAAAGAGTGGTAATCAATGCTAATCAATCGTTGGACTTTGCGCGAAGGCGCACCAAAACCGTTAGGGGCAACTTGGCTAGAGGCACAGCAGCAATTTAATTTTGCTTTATTCTCTAAGCACGCAACAGGCGTGACATTGGTTTTATTTTCTAAGTCGTCACCGGCTACTCCAATCGCCTCATTTACATTAGATCACTTGCTCAATAAAACGGGTAGTGTTTGGCACATCATGGTGCCGTTAAAAGCAATGAAGTCAGCTGATTATTATGCCTACCAGGTGGATGGCCCTTTTGAACCAGAGCAGGGTCACCGCTTTGATCCTGAAAAATATTTACTAGACCCTTATGCAAAGGGGGTCTATTTCCCGCCTGAATTTAGTCGTGAAAAGCATAAAGAGCGTGGCTCTAATGCAGGGTTTGCAGCGCTAGGCGTAGTCCCTGTGGCGCATAATTATGATTGGTCAGGGGATGTTGAGCCTGAGCGGCACACCCATGATCTCATTATTTATGAAATGCATGTGGCTGGCTTTACCAAAGATGCCTCCTCTAAGGTTAAGAAAAAACACCGAGGGACATTTGCCGGTGTGGTGGAAAAAATCCCCCATTTAAAAGCATTAGGTGTAACAGCCGTAGAATTGCTGCCTGTGCATCAGTTTGACCCCGAAGAAGCGAATTATTGGGGTTATATGACCCTTAACTTTTTTACTCCAAATCTTTCCTATACCAGTGGTGAGCCTGGTAACCAACAGTTGGATGAATTCCGCGATATGGTTAAGGCCTTACATCAAGCGGGTATAGAAGTGATTTTGGATGTGGTTTATAACCACACGACTGAAGATAACGAGGCCGGGCCAACCTTTAGTTATCGAGGCATTGATAACAAGTCCTATTACATCTTATTAGAAGATGAACGTTTATATTGTAATGATGCAGGAACGGGTAATGTGTTGCAGTGTGCAGACCCTAACGTACGTACAATGGTCATTGATAGCATGCGGTTTTGGGTAGAGGAAATGCACGTTGATGGCTTTAGGTTTGATTTGGCCTCTATTTTAACGCGTAACCGTGATGGTAGTGTGAATAGCGATGATCCTGCGTTGATCTCAATCATCAGTAATATGAAACCCTTTGCAAACACAAGATTGATTGCAGAAGCATGGGATATTGCTGCTTACCAGTTAGGGCAATCCTTTCCCGGTACCATGTGGTATCAGTGGAATGGAAAATTCAGAGATGATATTCGAGAGTTTATTAAAGGCAGTGGAACCGTCTCAGGGTTAATGACACGGCTATATGGCAGCGCAGATTTATTTCCTGATGATCTAGAGGCCGCTTACCATGCCTTCCAGAGTGTGAATTTCATCACCGCTCACGATGGTTTTACGATGCGTGATCTGGTGTCATATAACCACAAGCATAATGCTGCGAATGGTCATGCAGGCACGGATGGTACCGATGATAATTGCAGTTGGAACTGTGGCATCGAAGGTGACGAAGAGGCGACACCTAAAGTGTGGGCTTTGCGCCATCAACAAATCAAGAATATGGCCTGTTTGTTAATGATCTCTAATGGCACGCCAATGATTGTTGCAGGTGATGAGTTTATGAACACTCAAGGTGGTAACAATAATCCGTATAATCAAGATAACGAAATTACTTGGTTAAATTGGCAGGACTTAACGGACAATAAAGACATATTTAGCTTTTTTCAGGGGATGATTGCCTTCCGTAAAGCGCATCCATCATTAGGGCGTAGTCGTTATTGGCGAGAAGATGTCATGTGGTATGGGCCAACAGGGCCTGTTGATTTTTCTGAAGACTCTAAAACGTTAGCGTTTTTACTGAAAGGTGAGAGTGAAGGCGACACCGATTTATTTGTCATGATCAATGCTTTTTGGGAGCCCATTGACTTTATATTACCTGAAGGTAAGGCAAGTGATTGGCTGGAAGCGGTGAACACGGCTGAAAAAAGTGGCCAAGATTGTTGTGCGCCAGGTACTGAAAAATCATTGAAACGACTAAGCAAACGGGTTGAACCTCGCTCTATTGTGGTGTGCATCAGAAAATGAGAATACTGTATAAATTAGTTGCGCTAAGCATTATTGGTATCAGTGTTACAGCCGCTTGGGTGTGGATGGAGTATCAAGACTTTGTACAAACTGAAGTGGCGCTAAAGGCGAACACCAGCTTTACCGTTGAACGAGGGGCTACCATTAAGCATGTGGCGAACGCCTTGGTTGAGAAAGGTGTGATTAGTTCTGCGAGATATTTTATCTGGCAGGCAAAATTGACGCAGTTAGCACATAAAATAAAAGCCGGTGAATATGTTTTAAATGCGGGTTTACCAAGTGACGTATTGGCACAGTTAGTAGAAGGCAAGGTCAAACTCTATACCATGACGATCATTGATGGTTGGAATGTGAAAGAGATGCTCGCAGCCATTGATCAATCCCCTCATTTGACGCATACATTAGCAGGTTTAAAACCTGCTGACATAATGACTAAACTCGGTTTGAAAGGACATTTTGAAGGGCAGTTCTACCCTGATACCTATCACTTCCCTAAAGGAATGACGGATGCTCAATTTTTATTAAGAGCGCATCGTCAGCTACAAAAAGTCCTGAAAGAGGAATGGGCTGGCCGAGTAGAAGGGTTGCCATTAAAGTCTGCTGATGAGGCGTTGATATTGGCCTCCATTGTTGAAAAAGAAACTGGGGTAGCCGTTGAGCGCGCAAGAGTTTCAGGTGTGTTTGTCAACCGGCTTAATAAAGGGATGCGCCTGCAAACAGACCCGACCGTTATTTACGGGATGGGGGACAGGTATAAAGGCAATATCCGGCGAAAAGATTTGCGTGAGGCAACCGCTTATAACACCTATGTCATTAAAGGCTTGCCGCCAACACCGATTGCGTTGGTGAGTAAGGCTGCGATACATGCCACAGTACATCCAGAGTCTCACCAATACCTCTATTTTGTAGCGACAGGAAGTGGTGGTCATACTTTTTCTAAAAATTTAAAAGCACATAATAAAGCGGTTAAGGCATTTTTAAAGGCGACAAGAAAATAGAATTAAATTTCTGTATGGCTGCAAGATTGAATCAAAAGGGGCGTAAGTATGGCAGGGAAGTTCATTAGTATTGAAGGCTCAGAAGGCGTTGGTAAAAGTACCCAAATGGCTTTTATTGCAGCGTACTTTGCCAATGCTGGGCATGACGTTGTTAAGACAAGAGAGCCAGGTGGTACCCCGTTGGCGGAGCGTATTCGTAGCTTGTTACTGGCACATGACGATGAAAAGATGTGTATGGATACCGAACTTTTGTTAATGTTTGCCGCGCGAGCACAGCATATCGACCAAGTGATAAAGCCGGGGCTGGAGAAAGGCTTTGTGGTGACAGATCGCTTTACCGACGCGAGTTATGCTTATCAAGGTGGCGGCCGTGGTGTGCCAATGGCTCGGATTGAAGTATTGGAAGAATGGGTGCAACAAGGGCTGAAGCCAGATTGTGTGATCATTCTTGATGCGCCAATTACCGTAGGCCGCGAAAGAGCTGGTAAGCGGAGCGCGCCAGATCGGATCGAGAAAGAAGATTTGTCTTTCTTTGAAAGCGTTCGAACAACCTACTTAGATCGCGCAAAACAATTCCCTGGCCGCTATCATGTGGTTGACGCGACGCAATCAATTGAAGCTGTTAAAGCTCAAATTACCCCTATTTTGGCTGCATTAAATGGATAAGCCGGCTCTTTATCCGTGGCTGCAAGCATCTTGGAAAAACCTGCTGGAGCAACATAAGCAGGGTAAGCTTGCTCACGCGTACCTGTTATCTGGTCTGCCTGGTCTTGGTAAAGCAGGTTTTGCTCGCTTTGTGAGCTCAGCTTTACTGTGCTTGGATTTAAGTGAGCATGGTGCATGTGGTCACTGTAAAACTTGTCACTTGCTGGCAGCTGATACATTACCCGATTTTTATGAATTGCTACCTGAGGGTAAGAGCCAAACAATCCGCATCGATCAGGTGCGGAAATTGTGTGCCCACTTGATTCTCACGCCGCAAATTGCATCAATGAAGATTGCCGTGATTCAAGTGGCGGACAGTATGAATGTCGCTTCAGCCAATAGCTTGCTTAAAACACTGGAGGAGCCAACTGCGGATACATTGTTGATATTGGTCACGGACTTTCCTAACCGGCTCTTGCCAACGATCCGAAGTCGCTGTCAGCAGCTCCATTTAAACCCCCCGCCTCATGAGGAGGCTCTTCAATGGTTGGGCGCTCAGCAGGTAGATGGGGCTGAAACATTACTGTCTTTAACCTCAGGTGCGCCGTTGGCAGCCCTTCGAGACAGTGAGTCAGGGTATTTGGAGCGCCGGACGGCTGTTTTTGCCGACTTTATCGGCTTGATTCGTGGACAGGCGAATATTTTGGCCGTGAGTGAATCATGGCAAAAAACATATTTTCCTGATTGTTTGTATTGGCTTCGCAGCTGGGTTGAGGACATGATTCGTTTAAAGATGGTCGATGAGCCACCCTTATTGGAAAATACTGACATCGTGTCAGACTTGAAAGCTGGTAGTAAACGACTAGACTTAAAAGCATTATACGCACGCTTGTCGCTAGTCCAAACGGCGATACAACAATCATCAACAACGGTGAATCATCAGATGTTGTTGGATGAGGTGCTTTACCCTTGGAACTAACTTGCGATTACGATGAAAAAACCTGGCATGGCCCGTCAAGGGATCTTATCTCTCACCATTAAAGACAAAAATGCGCTGCATGCCGCTTATATGTCTTTTATTAAAAATGGTGGATTATTTATCCCAACTAAAAATCAATATAAGTTAGGCGATGAAGTTTTTATGTTGTTGTCGTTGATGGATGAAACTGAGCGCTTGCCGGTTGCCGGTAAAATTGTTTGGATTACACCTGTTGGCGCTGAAGGAAACCGGGCGGCAGGCATTGGTGTTCAATTTAGTGACCAAGATGGTGGTGTTGCACGCAATAAAATTGAAACCTATCTTGCGACAACCTTAGGTTCAGATCGTCCAACTCATACAATGTAACATGCTATGTTGAAAGTCGCGTTTGTTGATAATGCGGGTTTGCCATATACCCTCGATACACCGTACTCACAACCCCTTGGTGGTATTCAATCTGCAGTGTGTTATTTGGCTGAATCTTTGGTTCAGCAAGGTGTTGAATGCCTGTTGATTAATGGGGTAACGCAAACACTCAGCGCTCGTGGCGTAACAGCCTATTCGATTCAAAATTTTCCGATGCACGAATTGCAGTCATGTGATGTTGTTGTTGCGGTGGGGAGTGCCAACTTAGGGGGAGCGCTTCGGGGAGCCATCGCTGAAAAGACGCCTTTATTGCTTTGGACAGGACATGCACATGATCAAGACGCTGTGCAAGCATTGTCAGACCCTGTGGTTAGAGGCCAATTTACTGGTTTTGTCTTTGTGAGTGAGTGGCAGAAAAATCACTATCAAACGAGATTCCAGCTTGATCGCTCATGTTTTGTGCTCAGAAATGCGATTAGCATGCCCTTTATGGCGTTGCTAGATGAAGCGCCTGCTAAGATCAACCCCGTTATTGCTTATACCAGTACCCCGTTTCGGGGGCTAGAGCTTTTGTTGCAAGCCTTTCCTGATATTCGCAGGGCGATTCCTGAAGCCGAGTGTCGTATCTACTCTAGTATGAAAGTATACGGTGTTGCCGCAGAGCAAGATCAATTCCAAGCCCTATATCAGAAAGCGATGCAAATGCCCGGTGTGAATTATATTGGCTCAATAGCCCAAGCTGAGTTGGCAAAGCAAATGAAAGAAGTTGCTGTTCTGGCGTATCCAAACACGTTTGAAGAAACCAGCTGTATTGCCGTTATGGAGGCTATGGCTGCGGGCTGCCAAGTGGTGACGTCAGCGCTTGGCGCATTGCCAGAAACCATGAATGGTTATGGGCAGTTAATTCCTGTTGCAGGGGGCTGGAAAGGTTATCAGAAACGGTTTGTCAGGTCAGTCATTGGGGCATTACAGCAGAAAGAGACATTTGATGCTGCTGAGCAAAAGAAGTTTGTTGAAGGGGCTTACGTGTGGCCGCGCATTGCAGAGCAATGGCGGCAGGTTTTCTTAACGCTTTAAGATTGACGACGTTTGGACATGATCCTTAAACCGATTAAGCCAATGATGGATAAAGATAGGCTGCTAGGTAAAGGGACGGTCGGTGTAGGACCCGCTCCTGGAGGCTCTTGTTGTAGTATTAAGTCAAACCCAATGGCATCTAGAGCAACGAGGTCAAAGGTAGAAATTTGGCCTATTTCATTTTGTGAAAAGGTAGGGTCCAAAATGCCGATACCTAAATTATCTTTCCAGTGGCTGGCTTGATTGCCATCGCCTGTAAATGACCCTGTTGAAAATAGCGCGGTGTCCTGTTGCCCCTCTAAAAATAATGCATCACCGGTTAATGAAAAGTAGGGGGTTCCACCTGGAGACCAATCAACGGCGCCAGCATCATTGCTTTCAGTGGTATACCTGAATAGATCAAGTACGGTTGCTGTGGCAGTGTTTGGGTTGAAGCCATTACGATCTATAATATCTACGCCACTGGTAAAACCTAATGCATGGCCAATTTCATGTAGCGCAACACCGACAAAGTCAAAGCCGTTAATGCCATCAGAAATGTCAAAATCAAAATTAAAGTCAGAGTTGAACTGAATGATGGCGTCAGTAATTAGCTGGCCACTAAAAACATCACCAAGTAAGCCCAGTGCTTTTAAGTTCGCAGAGTTAACCCGCATCGTGTTGTTATTCACGTTACCAGCGTTACTGGCAACACCATCAATCATGACATTTAAATTACTGTTGTTTTGTAAGTTGCTCACCGCTAATGCATCAAACCCTGTGGTGATATCATTTTGTAACCCGGATCGAATGAGGTCATAGCTGCCAACGAACTGGGCTGATCCAGCTTGGCCTAGGACGCCTGCACCTAGTGTTGAAAAGCCGATATCGATACGCACGTTAATGTCATCAGAAAATAGACTTGACCAAATTGCGCCAGCCTCTTCAAAGCCTGCTCGCGCTCTACTGTCTAAAGGGGTGTTGCCAATTTCATTAAAAATAAAATTGAGTGCATGGCTTGTTTGGGGGGTAATGAGTGCGGCAGTAGCTAGTGCGATAGCGGGAAATAGTGCGTTCTTGCGAGTCATAGTACATCCTCGAACTTCTAGTTGTATTGTGCTGTCATTGTGTGATCTATGTCACAAATTTATACCCTGGAATTCTGCTGGACAATAAAAAAATGAACGTAAAAATATACTGTTAATGGAATATATCGAGATGATGTTTTAGTTTCTGAGTGGAACTCAGGGGAGTCACCCGTATGCGTGGGTGCGGCGTCAGGGGTGTTTGCCTGGGCTGTTAGGGAAAACGTGAAGTTGTTGTGTTTTTTATGAGCAGATAATCACCGGCAAGGGGTGCCGGTCGTAGTGAGCGGTAATTGAAATGTTGAAAAATTTTTGATAGCAGGTGTTAAAAGGCTAGTTTGAGTAAGGTAGCCTGAGTGTGAAAACAACACCGGAGTGGTCGGCAAGGTTATCTGCTGTGATGCTGCCCTGATGGTACTCGGCGACGAGCCTTACAATATATAAGCCTAACCCTAGATGGGGTTTGTCTGTTTTCTCTTGGCGAATGGATACCATCGAATGAAAGAGTTCTTGGCGCATATTGTCTGGCAATAAGGCACCTTGGTTTTCAACATGAATGAGTACGGCGTCAGAGGTGATACTCATGCTGATCTTGATGGTTGAGGCATTTGGGCTAAATTCAACGGCATTATCAATGAGCTTATCCAGTGCTTGGGCAAGGCTTTCTGGTGCAGCATTAATATGGATGGCTTGTTGATAGTTTAAGGTGAAAAGGCGGTTGGGGTAAGCGGTCTGGTACCCTTGAATACAGCCTTCTAATAGTTGTTGCAGTGGGATTAGCTCTTTTGGACAGTGTTGCAATGACTGTTCTATTTGAGTGGCCTCAGACATGCTATTGAGAATGCTCGAGAGACGCATAATGCCTTCTTTGGCGCGCAGGATATACACTGGCGCTTCAGACTCACTTGGCGACATTTCTAAATGTTCTAAAGAGGATTTAACAATGGCCACAGGTGTTCTAATCTCATGAGCAAGGTTAGAGGCCATGGTTTCAAGGTAGCGATTGTATTGATTCAACCGATTGAGCATTTCTTGGAAAGTTTTGGCCAGTTCACCGAGTTCATCGTTTCCGGTAGGGAAGGCCGTTAAGTGAATTCGACCATCGGCACTAATGGCCGCTTCAGTGGCCTTTTGTAAACGTTTTATGCGTAATGCAATGCGGGTTGCAAAAAAGACAATGAAGGCAATGATAGAGGTAAGGATTAATAACGTACTATTAATAAGCTCAATGATGCCTTCGCTTTGCAATATTAAAATATCTTGGTTTGATTTTTCGGCAACGACGGCACCCATCACCGTGTTGTCTTGGTTGGTAATCGGGTGTGTCGCAATCAAGCGGTTATTTTGGTGGCTGCTGAAAGCGGTATGAATGTTCTGGATATTGAGCACTAAAGCATCTTTAAAGGAGTCTTGTTGGTTATCAGCATGGCTCACAATCCGCCGATAGATATCTCGCATAATTTGTTTCAACGAAAGATCTTGTTCTTGGTACTCTGGTTTAGAGCCAGACAGTGAACCAAATTGGCCAAGTACCCTACGATGTTGGTCAACGACCCAGATACTGGTTTTATCTGGGGTTAAGCTCGATAACAACGTTGCAATATCTTGGGAGGGGTAAATAAGCTGGCTTAACGCCGTGACCGAATCAACGCCGCTGGTGCCAATAATGGAATGAATGGCATTACTGGGTTTTTTGTTGACGTTAATGACATTGATCGCAAAACCACTGCCCATGAGGCTCTGAGGAATATTAACTTCAACTTGATAACCGTCTTGATTCTCTTGCCAGACGGCTTGAATCTGATGCTCTATTTGAAGCAATTGAGCGGCATCTTGCTCAATGATGACTTGCTGTGCGTTGACGGAGCCAGGTGCTGAGGTATACAAAATATAAGAGGTTAGCTCGCCTTTGGGTGTTACCCAGCTGAGTTTTATATGGTCACTCAGCAGTGGGTTGTCTGGCGTTTGATGGTAAACAATATCGGCATCCGTGATTTTTAAAAACAATAATAAATGTTTGTTGTGCGTGGCTAACGTGACATCGGCTTGGTGGGTGCCTGTGGTGTAATCAGGGTGTTGGTAATAGGCTTTTTGTTCCTCTAAAGAAAAGGTGTGGTGGCTCTGTTCTTCCCAGTCGGTAAAATAGCCATCAAGTTGTATGGGGTACTTGATATTGGGGGCGTATAAAGGCATCGCGCTATATTGATTATTGATGTGTTCAGTTTGAAAATATTGGGGTTTGTTTTTGAGCAAAACCGAGATGGTTTTGGTGATGGACTGTAAGTGGTTTGCTTGTTCTTGGCGCAAAAAATC
Organism: Methylococcales bacterium; assembly: GCA_018672285.1. GTDB lineage: Bacteria > Pseudomonadota > Gammaproteobacteria > JABHGC01 > JABHGC01 > JABHGC01. Next base: position 4,471 of record JABHGC010000120.1, on the reverse strand, counting down.
TTCTGTTTTTTGAATGTGTTGATAGCCGACCCATGGGACGAGTAACAAACTTAACAGGAGTAAGAACATCTTGGCGCGTAAGCTGAAGTGCATGTTAGCCTCGTGACCGCTCTAACCAGCGATAGCCTAAACCATATACTGTTTCTATGTCGTCAAAATCAGCGTCTAATTCAATGAATTTTTTACGGATACGTTTGACGTGGGAGGTGATGGTGGTGTTGTCGACCACAATATTGGCTTCGGTCATGAGTTGGTCACGACTTTTGACGTGCCCTGGATGCTTTGCAAGTGAATATACAATCCAAAATTCAGTCAGGGTTAAATCAATTAACTGTTCTGTCCACTTCACTGTTAGACGGTTCATGTCTATTTTTAATGGGCCGCACTTAATCAGCTTTTCCTCGGTGAGAGATAACATCGCTTCTGTACGTCTAAACAATGCCGCCACTCTTGCGAGTAAGTGTGGCAGGCTGACTTCTTTACTGAGGTAGTCGTCAGCGCCTAAGCGAAGGCCTGAGACGGTGTCAAAATCATTGTCTCTGGCGGTGAGAAAAATAATGGGTAACGATGCGGATAAACTGCGTAAATGACGACACAGCTCAAAACCGCCATCAATTTCTTGTTCTAAGCCAATATCTAGTAACACTAAATCGGGTAAGTGTTGGTCAAAAGCAGATTGGGCTTTGCTCCGGTTAGCATATTGCTCAACTCGGTAGCCATTTTTTTCTAGAAATTCGGTGTAGTTTTGGCGAATACTGGCTTCATCTTCGACGATGGCGATGGTTTTGCTCATGGTTTAGGTGGCCTGTAGGCTTATCCGTAGTCAGACAAAATGAATAGAATAGCGCCTTTGTGAGGAAGATGGTAATTAGTCGGATGAATATTTATTTTCAAGCGAGAATTTGTCAATGATGCTGGTATGAAAGTAGGATAAATGATCTATGCTTAAAGCAAATTAACAGACATTGGCCTCTCTAGTTTAATGAGTCCCTCTCAAAAGCGGATAATCAGTTTCGTACTCCTAAGCCTGGGCTTAACTTTAGCTTACCTATGGTTACGTTCAATTTCTTGGCATAGCTCCCTTCAACTGCATACTTTAATGGAAACGGTTGCGGCCTTTTTGGTCTTATCAGCAGGATTGCTGTCCTTGGTGCGGTTTTATAGTGGCGGCGGATTAAATTTTGTCATTTTGGGTGCCGGTTTTGTTGGTGTTGCTTGTTTAGACGGCTTTCATACTGTGGTGACATCATCATGGTTTAAAGGACAAATAACTTCAGATTTACCCTCCTTGATTCCTTGGAGTGGGTTTTCATCTCGCTTATTTTTGTCACTGGTCTTTCTAGCCGGATGTGTCTTGCTAAAGTTGGAAATTGATCGGCGCTTAACCCTCGCACGGCCGATTAAACTTGTTTGCTCTGTGACGATCGTTTTAACCTTGATGAGTGGCTTGTTTTTTTCATTTATTCCAATGCCAGACGTGTATTACCCCGGCCTGGTTATTCATCGTCCAGAAGCACTGGTTCTAGCGTGTGCTTTTTTGCTGGCATTGGTATTTTTATTGCGTTGGGGGCAGTGGCAGACAGAGAGTTTTCACTATTGGGTTGCCCTTTCACTGATTGTGAATTGTTTCAGTGAAGGTGCTTTTATGGCGATGTCGAATGACGTGTTTGATCTGTCATTTGTTGCGGCACACCTACTGAAAATAGTGAGTTATGTGTGCCTTTTAATTGGTCTTAGTCTCAGTATTTTTTCGGCGTTTAAATCCATTAACCAAACAGCAAATTCTGAGAATACCGTTCGCCGAAAAGCGCAAGAGGCTTTAGAGCATAGTGAAATACGTCATAGAACGATTGTAAGTTCGCTGGCGGATGGTTTAATCACACTGAACGATAAGGGCATTATTGAGAGCATTAATGCCGCGGCCTGTGGCATTTTTGGCTATTCAAAACTAGAGCTGTTAGGGAGGAATATTAGAAAGCTCATGCCAAGTTCGACAGCCAATCAGCACGATCGGTATTTGAATATTTTTGCTGAAACCAATAAGAGAACAGTGGTTGGTGCCACAACAGAAGTTGAAGGGTTGAGAAAAGAGGGTTCGACATTTCCATTAGAGTTATCTGTCAGTGAAATGTGGCTGGGTAAACGGCGTAAGTTTTCAGGTATTGTCCGAGATATCAGTGACCGTAAAAAGTTTCAAGAGGAGATCATTCAAGCAAGGAATGTTGCTGAAGAGGCGGCTCTTGCAAAGAGCCGTTTTTTGGCAACGATGAGCCATGAAATACGGACACCGATGAATGGTGTTCTGGGTATGATCGAAGTCTTAAAGCAAACCGCACTGGATAAAAACCAACAAAATATCTTGTCAGTGGTCTCGGAGTCAGGGCAATCCCTGCTGAGTATCATTAATGATATTCTGGATTTTTCAAAGCTGGAGTCAGGGAAAATTGAGCTTGAGAAAGCCTCATTTGACTTGGAAAAAGTGGTTTACGATGTGGCTCATTTGCTCACCATAAAAGCACAAGGTAAAGATATAGAGCTGATTTTGTATTGTCATGCAGGCATTCCTGAAATTGTGGTGGGCGATGCAGGGCGAATTCGCCAAGTGTTAATTAATTTAGTGGGCAATGCCATCAAGTTCACCAGTCGGGGCCGAGTTGTGATTGAGGTAACGAGTGAAATAAGGGGTGAAGGTCATAGTTTGGTACGTTTTGAGGTTAAAGATACGGGCGTTGGATTTGATGCCTCGGTGAAAGACAAGTTGTTTGAATCATTTACGCAAGAAGATGCTTCAACGAGCAGGCGTTTTGGTGGAACAGGGTTGGGGTTGTCTATTTGTAAGCAATTAACAGACGCAATGGGCGGTCAGATTGGTGTGACGAGCACTGTTAACCAAGGTTCAAACTTCTGGGTTGAAATACCGCTGCAAGTAAGTGCAATTAAGCGTACCGGAAGTGCCGCTTTAAATGGCTGCAGAATTTTGTTGGTGGATGATTCGACATTAAACGGTCAAGTGCTCAGTGAAATGTTGCAATATCGAGGTGCGGTAGTGACTCAGTCCTTTGCTGATGAAGAGGTTATGCCGATTTTAAATTCTGCCATATCGGTATCTCAGCCTTATGATTTGGTCATTATTAATCAGCCAATATCTAGTGTTGATGGAGAGCAATTAGGGCTTAAAATCAAAGCGCAAACAGCATTGTGTCAAACACCTTTAGTGTTGTTTACTGAGTCTACTGAAAAGTGCAGTGACCAGCAGTTAAAAGACAATCTATTTATAGCGTGTATTAGCAAGCCCATTTTAAGCTATTCAGTACAAGAGACTCTTGAGCGTGTTTTAGGGCATGCCACAAAAAGCCTGGTGGATATTGCAGAGGAAGTACTGCCTGCTACCGAGCCAGTATTGTCCGGGAGGATTCTGTTAGTAGAAGATGTGATTGTGAATCAAAAAGTGGCTGTTGGGTTGATGGCGCCATTAGCGGTTGAAATTGATATTGCGAATAACGGCGAAGAAGCGGTAGAAAAATATTTAAACAATCAATACGACTTAATATTAATGGATTGCCAGATGCCCGTAATGGATGGTTATGACGCAACCAAAAAAATACGGGCAATAGAAAATGGTAGCCATGTGAACATTGTTGCTGCGACAGCCAATGTTTTACCTGCTGATATTGCCGAGTGCATGGCAGCTGGGATGGATGGGTATTTATCTAAACCCTTTGACCAAAAACAACTGTTTGCAGTGCTGCAAGAATGGATGGGGGGAGAAGCCGTTAATGCTGAGGCTATCAAGACAAAGCAACCCCTAGATCAACATCAGAGTGCCGTAGATTTTATTATGCTTAATAAAATGCGCAAAGACATCGGTACTGCATTTTCAGGGCTTATTCCTGCCTTCTTAGTGCAAGCAGATGAGATGTTAAATAGTTTACCCTCATTAATCTCTTCAGGTGAGTATGGAGAGGTAGAGAGAGTTGCACACAGTTTAAAATCAAGTGGTTTAACTGTTGGGGCTAAACCGTTTTCAAGTATCGCGTTACAATTAGAGCATGAGGTTCGAAATGAATTTTCAGATGACAGCTTGACGATTGCTGCTACGAGACTTAAAACAGAATACAAGCAGGTAAAAACAATACTTCAAGAGTATCAGGTTAAGGGGGAATAATGGTAGATCAAGTGGCAATAATGGTCGTGGATGACAGTAAAGTATCTCGAATGATGATTAAATCAATCGTATCAAAGATGCGGCCTGATTGGCTGATACTAGAAGCTGAAAGTGGAGAAAAAGCACTTGAGTTAGCGGAAGGTAAAAGCATTAAATATTTTTCTTTTGAAGCGTATGCATAATTATCACTAAACACTTTCAATTACAGCATCCATATCCAGGGTAAATGAGAATAATTCTCAATATGCAATTTATATTGTGACGGGGAACTATTTGAAACCATTTCTGCGTATACACCTACTTTTT